>CAMPJV010000142.1 GCA_946886975.1 uncultured Taibaiella sp.
TCCAGGTTCTTTCTAAGTCTTAATACCCACCAGTCATAATTCTGTTCTTTAAGCAGAGTCCAGTTGAAAGTGGGCATACCCCAAAACTGACCGTCCTCGCTGAAGTAATCAGGAGGAACGCCAGCAATCCCTGTCATACTAAAATTCTTATCGAGGCAAAAGATATCGGGATGGGCCCACACGTCTACGGAATCATAGCTTACGTAAAAAGGCATATCGCCAAAGAGCTGAACACCAAGTCCATTTGCATAGTCCCTCAACGATTTCCATTGCTCAAGAAATACATACTGCAGCCACTTTACCTTTCTGATCTGTTTGACATGTTCAGTCGAGAACTTCTCCAGGGCTTGGTGCTCACTTCGCTTATAATGTTCCTCCCATTGGTGCCAGGGCTTTCCGTTCTGATGTTGCTTCAGCACGAGATAAAGAGCCATATCGTTCAGCCAATATGCCTCCTTTTCACAGAAGAATTCAAAAGCTCTGTTGCTTGAATGATGGCCTGGCCGGGAGAACTCCTCATAAGCGAGATCAAGAAGTTTATCCTTCAGATGCTGTGCCTGCATATAGTCAGCCATATCTGTTGAAGGAAGATGGTACTGCTCCAGTTGTTCCTTCGTCAGCAGACCCTCTTCAGCCAGCAATTCAGGGCTTATCAACAAAGGATTGCCTCCCATGCTGGAGTAGGAACTATAAGGTGAGTGACCAGAGCCCGCCTCAGTGGGATTAAGAGGTAGAATCTGCCAGTACTTTTGCCTGCTCCTGCTTAACGCCCTTGCAAATGCCTTCGCCTGGGGTCCCATATCACCGACGCCAAACGATGAGGGAAGGGAGGAGATCGCCAGGAGAATACCGGCGCCTCGATCGTTCTGTGGCTGTTGCATTTTTAGTAGCGCCAGCGGGACTTGTTTAAATACATCTTTGACAAGGATTTCTTTGTCTGCCTTGCCGGTATCGCCTGAAGCCAGATTAGTCCACGCTATCGGAGATTCAGGTCGCAGCACTATTCTTGTATTTCTCCACTCCAGGTCGGTGATGTCTCTATCCTGTTCTTTGCACAGCCTGGCAATATGCAGAGACACGGCAATAACATACCAGGTATCTCTGTGTCGACGTGCAAATGCCAATACATTATCCTGGTAGCGTCCTTCGACTTTCAGGGGTAAGTATTGGCCTGAAGCAAAGAGCTCCGAATGGTCCCTCCGTTCTGCAAGGAGTTTGCTTGTCAGCCAGAGCTTGATTGTGCCGTCCTTCCTGTTCTTCCATAACTCGATAAGGAAGGTGGTATAATCGGATTGGGGAGTACCTCCAATACCTTCTAAGATCTGCTCCCGCTCATTGTAATCAACTGCTCTTCGGTTGTCCGGATCGACGAGACTGAAGTCCCACAGCTCCGTGCCCTGATAGAGGTCCGGTACGCCGGGACAAGTGAACTTGAGGACAAGCTGAGCGAGGGAATTAACCATGCCAGCATCTGCGATCCTACCCAGGAACTGCTCAAAGCTTGCAAGGAACGGACGCCCGGGATCAAGGAGTTTCCTGGTGAAGTCTTTCGTGGCGTCCTCATAGGCTTCATTAGGCGAAGTCCAGTTTGAGTGGATCTTTGCTTCTCTCAACGCCTTTTGGAGGAATTCTTCAAAGCGCGGAACAAAGCCTTTCCGTTCATCTTCCTCAAAAGGGTAGGCACCTATGAGTGACTGATAGATGAGGTATTCGTCATTAGCATCAGGCATTCCCTTCGTCTTGACCTTGGCATTCATTGTCTGCCATTCGTTAACCGCATTAAACCATTCATCGTCCAGATCCGTCAGGACGTTTAGTCTTGCCCTTACATCCTCTCCCCGCTTCGTGTCGTGGGTAGATGTTCCATTTAAAGAAAGGGGCCAGTGCTGCTGACGATCTATCATGAGCTGATGGAAGTGCTCGACGGTGAATCCAAAAGCCTCAGGTGAGTCGCCGACATCATTGTGACCTATGAAGCGGTTGTAGGTATACATGAGGGTGTCTTCCACACCTTTAGCCATGAGTGGCCCACTGAATTGCATGCAGCGCTTGTAGAAGTGAGCGATGTTCCTGTTGCGCTCATCGTGGCTGGTGAGAGGATCAACAAGTAGGGCTTCCTCCAGAAGAACCAATGCTGCAGCCAGGTCTGGTCTCCGCGCAACAATATCGGTAAAGATTGACTTCAATGCCTTTACCTCTTCGGCGCCCAGCGGAAACGTAGTTCCATAATAACGGTATACCGGGCACTCGACCAGGAACTCACCAATAGCTTGCTTTATTGTCTCCTTCGGAATGGCAGAAGTATCCTCAAGCTTCAGACTATTAAACAACTGGTATAAGTTCTCCAGTTCGCCCGCCATGTGGTTGTATAGGATGTAAGCCTTCTTTTGCCTTTGCTGCCTTTCAATAGGGTCGGAGTTATTCACCAGGGTCTTATAGAAGCCAGTAAACTTATTTTCAGCCTTCCTGTTGGTGAACAAGTTGTTTACCATTGCGAGGAAGTCATAACCTGTATTGCCCTCAACAGGCCATTCCTTTGGAAGCTTTTCTCCGGGCTGAAGTATCTTCTCGACAACTATGTAGGTTTCTTCACCTGCAGCCTCTCTGAGCCTGTCCAGGTATTCTGTAGGATCATACAGACCGTCAATATGGTCTACCCTCAGGCCGCTGAACACACCGTCCGAGACAAGTGACCGGATCAGCCGGTGGTACTCGCTGAATACTTTTTCGTCCTGAATGTTGACGCAGATAAGGCCGTTGATGGTGAAGAACCTCCTGTAGTTTATCTGCCGGTCGGTTTCCTGCCAGTGACATAACCGGTAATGCTGTTCATTAGCTATACTGAGCAAGACCTCAGGGTCCTGGTTTGCTTGTTCTATTCTGTCGGTTAGTTTTCGGAGGGACTGTTCATTCAAAGGGTACATGCTGTCGTAATATTGGAACACAACTTTCCCTTTGTGAAGTGCGAGTTTTAGTTCTCCTTTCTTTATGGCATCCTCCAGACCTGCGCCGAGGAACGGCACCATAATCTTTCCTTCGTATACATCACTATCCCAGTCAATGTCGAAGAACAGTCCATACTTAGAATCCCTGCCCTTCTCCAGGACATCCATCAGCCATTTATTGTCGGGGTGAAAGGCCATGTGGTTGGGGACTATATCCTGCAGCCAGCTGATGCCGGCTGTCTTTAGTCTTTGGCTGATTATCCTTAGTTGCTCTTCAGTACCTATTTCAGGATTGATGGTATTCGGGTCAAGGCCATCGTAGCCGTGCGTGCTGCCCGGGGTAGCGGTGAATATTGGCGACGCGTATATAGTCTTTATGCCGAGCTTCTGTAAATAAGGGATGATCCTCTCAAGATCATGGAAGGTGAAGTCCTTGTGGAACTGTATGCGATAGGTGGCTACGGGATCAAACATAGCGGTTGGTGTAGATGATGATAGATTCGGGCTGTAATGTAATATTCGTATTGTCTTGTGCGATGCCATTTGCTGCTCCAGGACCTTTCCACTTTACATCCGCGGAGTCCAGCGCCTTCTCCCAATGCTGTTGGAGCGGAGGCATCAGCGCAGACCTGACTTCCTTTGAAAAGTTCATGAAGCAGAGGGCATGCTGGTCTTCATGCCATCTATGCAGCATCAGGAGCTGCTGTTTCTCGTCCAGCTTTACATCCAGGGCTTTCCTGTTGAGCTCACTGAGCGCTGAAAGCTTCTTCCGCAAGGCTATGAGCTCTTTATAGTAGAGGAACATAGTCTTGTGCAACTCTTCCTCCAGAAGCCCCCACTGGAGCTTAGAGCCTTCAAAGGTATTTTCCGACTGCGGGTCAGGGGCTTCTCCATCCAGGTGGAAGGCCATGAATTCTGCCTTTCTGCCTGTCCGCACCGCCTCAACGAGCTGGGCATCTGTATGGCTGATAAAGTATTGAAAGGGATTAAGCTCACTGTATTCCTCACCCATAAACAAGAGCGGGAGGTAAGGGCTCACCATAACTGCTCCTGCCATGAGCTTTCTCATCTCGAAGCTTACCAGCTGACATGTCCGTTCACCAAGCATGCGATTGCCGACCTGGTCATGATTCTGGCTGAATACCACGAGCTGTTCGCCGGGATTAGCGTCCGCCTTTACGCCGAAGGTCTTCTCCCTATGGGGAGAATACTGACCGTCGTACACGTATGCGTCTTTGTATGCTTTTGCAAGATGCTGCAGGCCATCAAAGTCTGCATAGTAGCCTGTCCTTTCCTGCCCAACAGTGACGCGGAGCGCATGGTGGAACTCATCTATCCACTGAGCGTCCATGCCGTAGCCATGTTCTTCCAGCGGATTGATAAAGCGGGTGTCATTAAGATCGCACTCAACGATGAGGTAATGGCTTCTACCTGTTAGCTCCATCAGCTCATTTACTTTTTCCTTTATCTCTCTAAGAATATGGTTCGGACTGAAGTCTTTTATGGCATGCACTGCATCTAATCGCAGTGCGTCTACGTGGAAGTCGCGGAACCACATTAAAGCGTTCTCTGTGAAATAGCGTCTTACTCCATCGCAGCCTGCATCGTCAAAGTTGATTGCTGTTCCCCAGGGGGTATGGTACCTGGAAGTGAAGTAGTGTCCGAAATCATCCAGATAATTTCCTTCTGGGCCCAAATGGTTGTAGACCACATCGAGGACTACCGCCAGACCCTTTTCATGACACTTATCTACCAGCCTTTGGAGACCCTGAGCACCGCCGTAGCTGTGCTGCACCGCGAAGGGGAACACACCATCGTAGCCCCAGTTGCGCTCGCCGGGGAACTGCGAAACCGGCATTATCTCTATGGCGGTAATGCCCAGTTCTTTCAGGTAATCCAGCTTCTGCTCTATAGCGGCGAATGTTCCTTCTTCGGTAAATGTTCCCGTGTGCAATTCATAAAGGATGTAATTCTTCAGGGGAATGTTCTGCCAGCCTACATCCGTCCAACTGTATGCATTGAGGTCTACTGCCTGAGAGTGACCATGTACTCCTTCGGGCTGAGAGAGGGAGGCGGGATCAGGACGCTCCTTGTCACCATCAAGAACCATTTTATACAGATCGCCAGGCTTTAGCTCTTTTGTCCTGAGCATCCAGTAGCCGAGGTCATTCCTGCTTAGCGGCAGCTTCCTCTTATCTTTTATCGCAATGTGCAGGTTGCTCGTCTTTGGCGCCCATATGCATACTTCTGCTTCTCCTTCCCTGCTAAAGTTTACTCCTAAGGTTCGTCTGGTTATATCCGTCATGCTCTTACTGTTTCGTCGTGAGTGGCGACTTGAGTAGCACCACCGATCTGCTCCTCACGCTTATTGTCTCACCTGGCTTAAAACTATCACCATCTCCGATATCGTAGCTACTCGTGTCCAGTACGCGTACCCACTGCTCCCCGTACTTCTTGTCCGGCAGCTTGTAGTTGATGGAGCCGTAGTGGGCGTTGAATATGACGTAGAAGCTGTCGTCCACAAGCCGGTGACCCTGCTCATCCAAAGTATGGATGCCCTGCCCGTTCAGGAATACTGCAAGGGACTTTGCAAAACCATTGTTCCAGTTCTCTTCGGACATATCACTTCCATCCGGGAGAAACCAGGCTATGTCCTCTACACCTATACCATGGATGCGCTGGCCCTGGAACCACCTGCGGCGGCAGAACACATGATGTGACTTCCGCAGCTGGATGAGCTTTCTTGTAAACTCAAGAAGTTCCTGATCAGCATTAACCCAGTCGATCCATGATATTTCATTATCCTGACAATAGGCGTTGTTGTTACCTTTCTGGGTGCGGCTTATTTCGTCTCCCGCAAGCAGCATCGGTACACCCTGGCTTAGCATGAGTGTCGTAAGGATGTTGCGCTTCTGCTTTTGTCTCAGCTTCGTTACGAGCTCATCGTCCGTAGGGCCTTCTATACTGCAGTTCCAGCTACGGTTGTGGCTCTCGCCGTCGTTGTTGTCTTCACCGTTCTCCGTGTTGTGCTTCTCGTTGTACGAGACGAGATCGTGGAGGGTGAAGCCATCGTGGGCGGTAACGAAGTTGATGCTGGCAGAGGGAGTGCGGTAGTCGCCCTTGTAGAGATCTGAGCTACCAGTAAAGCGCAGGGCAAACTCGCCGAGCATACTGTCCGCGCCGCGCCAGTAGTCCCTTATGGTGTCCCTGTACTTTCCATTCCATTCGCTCCAGCCCTGGGGGAAGTTGCCCACCTGGTATCCACCTTCGCCGATGTCCCACGGTTCCGCTATCAATTTTACCTGGCTGATAACCGGGTCCTGATAGATGATATCGAAGAAAGAACCGAGTCGGTCTACCTCATGGAGTTCCCTGGCTAGTGTGGCAGCGAGATCGAAACGGAAGCCGTCTACGTGCATCTCGAGTATCCAGTAGCGCAGGCTATCCATGATTATCCGGAGGACGTTTGGCATCATGGCGTTGAGCGTGTTGCCGGTGCCGGTATAGTCCATGTAGTAGCGGCGATCTTCGGTGAGCCGGTAGTAGATGCTGTTGTCTATTCCGCGGAAGCTGACTGTGGGACCGTTCTGATTGCCTTCCCCGGTGTGGTTATATACTACATCGAGTATCACTTCTATTCCTGCCTTGTGCAGCTCTTTCACCATCTTCTTGAATTCGACTACCTGCTCGCCTAAGATGCCACTGCTGGAGTATCTGATGTCGGGAGCGAAGAAGCCAATGGTGTTGTAGCCCCAGTAGTTCGTGAGGCCTTTGTCTACGAGGTAGCGATCTGTTATGAAGTGGTG
>CAMPJV010000143.1 GCA_946886975.1 uncultured Taibaiella sp.
ATGTCTGGAAGCCTCTTGCCGTGAAGGCTCCCAGGCTGTCATTGAGATGAAAGATCACGTCCATGCCTATAATGCTCTCGAAAAGCTGCCCCGTGACTTTGGCGACACAGGAAGCGTTAGTTTTCCTTTCTGCTTCGATATTCGTGATGTTCTCAAACACTGCATTCAGGTGAGTGAAAGGCAGGGTGCCTTCCAACGTTGTGCTCCTGTTCTTTTCGGTATAGCTCACATCACCCTGGTTGATGGTGAGTTTCTTTATGCTTAGCGGGAATTGAACGTCATTCAATATCTGGCCAGGGTATCTTCTTCGTTTCTTCCTGGCGGGTTTAGGTATCCTGCTGATGTAGACCTGTACGGATGGCTTGTCGAGCGTCAGCTCCTTTACGTGCAGCTCCCCCTGGTTGATCAGTTTTGTCCAGTTGAGGCCTTGCAGCTTTATCAAGGGAAAGGTCAAGGTCAGTATCTCATCCTGCTCGCCTATTTCTTTGTAGTATTCATCATTAGAGAGCGCAGGATGAAGGTTGAAGTTCTTTACCTCAAAGCTATTTGCGGTGCTTGCAAAAGAGATATTGTCGGTTCGGATTACGTAGAGACTGTTGCTCCTTTTTAGTACCAGGCTGTCGAAGCGCATGTTGCCGCCCTGCGCGTAGAACAGCTTCATAAGGTCTTCCGATTCCTTTGGGTCATAGGCGCAGTTACTGAGCTTTGCATAGCCGCCAGCCACATAATAGGAAAGGCTGTCTTTCCGGTCGAAGTTGCGGTAGGCAATGTCGGGGTCCGTTATGTTGACCGACTTTATGTTGAACTTTGGCACAGCCTTCCCGGACCGACCATTAGTTGCAGGCTCCTTATGGACAAGATGAGCAGGGGTTCTTTCCACATAGAGTTTTGGATGCAGCACCTCAAGAGACTTGCAGTTTAACTCCTTATCTGTAAGTATGGTAGCCCAATGAATGCCTGTGACATTTACTCTTGGGAGGTGTACCTGGTATACCTTGCCGGGTAGACTGGCATTCTGCCTGAGCCATTTCAGGCGGGCAGTATCGGGAGTAAGATGAAGACCTGTGAGGGTTAGCTTTTTAGAAAGGATCCTGATATCTATGTCATCTACCGTGATCTGGTATAGGCTGTCCGACGCCTGAGCGACCCATTCGGGGAGTTTGCGCTCTACTAATTTCTCGTATCGCCAGGTGATGATGAAGGGTGCTATAGCTGCTATTCCAATTACCAGAATGAGTATAAACAAGACCACCGTTAGCGTCCGCCTTTTCTTTCGCTCAATCACCCATAGGAATTATTAAAAGCCATGCCATATGAGGGGTTGAAATGATGATGGATCAATATGCGTCAAGGGTAAAACACTGGGTGAGACCTCAAAGCGATAGGGCAGCGATAGGCTGGTGATAGGGTAGCTATAGGGTACCGATCGGGTGGTAAAGCCGATGGTACTCCGCTGATACTTCGGTGGAAACGGCAGGGAGCTACGGAGGGGACTTACCGGAAAGGCACAGAGGCGGTTTGTCATATGGAAGGGATACATGTGCGAGTGTTCAGACAACTGGCAACTAAGCAGTATCTTGCACCGTTTTTAAAACTATTATATGTATCGTACGCATACCTGTGGAGCGCTTAGAATAGAAGATACGGGTAAAGAAACAACGCTGGCCGGATGGGTGCAGACTATCAGGAAGTTCGGGAGTATTACGTTCGTGGACCTGAGGGACAGGTATGGCATTACGCAGCTGCTCTTTAATGAATCGCTGAACGAAAGGCTGGACCAGACACCACTGGGCAGAGAGTATGTGCTGCAGGTGAAGGGAAAGGTGGTAGAAAGAAGCAATAAGAACCCGAAGATGCCCACGGGTGATGTGGAGATAGAGGTGAATGACTTCGCTATAATGAATGTGGCAGCTACGCCGCCATTTACCATCGAAGAAAATACGGACGGGGGTGACGAGCTGCGCATGAAATACCGATACCTGGATCTGCGCAGGCCTGAGCTGAGGAGAAACCTTGAACTAAGGTACAAGGTGAACAGGTCGGTGAGGAACTACCTGGATGGACAGGGATTCTGGGATATAGAGACGCCCTGTCTTATCAAGTCTACCCCGGAGGGTGCAAGGGATTTTGTGGTACCCTCGAGGATGAATGAAGGGCAGTTCTATGCGTTGCCGCAAAGTCCGCAGACCTTTAAGCAGCTGCTGATGGTGAGTGGGTACGACAGGTATTACCAGATCGTGAAGTGCTTCCGGGATGAAGACCTGAGGGCTGACAGGCAGCCGGAGTTCACGCAGATTGACTGCGAGATGAGTTTTGTGGAGCAGGAGGATGTGCTGCAGACATTTGAGGGGCTTTTTAAACATGTATTTAAAGAGATAAAGGGGCTGGAGATAGCTGAGGCGTTCCCAAGGATGACATGGGATGACGCGATGTGGCACTATGGGAATGACAAGCCTGACATACGTTTTGACATGAAAGTGGCCAGCCTTAAGAGTGCTTTTCATTCAAAAAGGGGGGAGGACAGCACGGTGTATTGTGAAGCGTTGAACGGAGTGGAGTTTAAGGTGACCAATGAAGCGGAAGCCATCCTGGCAATAGCTGTGCCCGGGGCGAGTGAATACACAAGGAAGCAGACGGACGAGCTGACTGAGTGGGTGAAGCGTCCGCAGATTGGGATGACCGGTATGCTCTTCATCAAATGCAATGCCGACGGCACGTATAAGAGCAGTGTGGACAAGTTCTTTAACGAGGAGAAGCTGCGGGAGATCGCAGCGTTCTGTGGTGCTGGCGCCGGGGACCTGATATTGATACTTGCCGGAAAAGAGGAGCTGACACGAAAGGCCATAAGCGAACTAAGGCTTGAGATGGGAGAACGTCTGGGGCTCCGGAACCCGGATAACTATAAGCCATTATGGGTGATAGATTTCCCGTTGTTTGAATACGATGAAGAGGGAGATAGCTGGGCTGCCCGCCACCATCCCTTCACGGCTCCAAAGCCTGAGCATGCGGAGTTGATGGGCAATCGTGCAAGATATGGAGAGATAAAGGCGAACGCCTATGACATAGTGCTGAACGGCACTGAGATCGGCGGTGGATCTATCCGGATCTTTCAGCGGGACCTGCAGGAAAAGATGTTTGCGGCACTGGGCATGGACAAAGAAGAAGCGCAGGAGAAGTTCGGCTTCCTTCTGGGCGCCTTTGAGTACGGGGCGCCTCCACACGGAGGAATTGCCTTTGGGTTTGACAGGCTTTGTGCGTTGTTAGGAGGACAGGAAACGATACGGGACTTTATAGCATTCCCTAAGAATAATGCCGGCAGGGATGTGATGCTGGATGCTCCATCCGCAATAGATGATAAGCAGCTCGATGAACTGAAGCTGAAACTGTCGGTTTAATAGGATCGACGGCATTACTAACATTAAAGGTGATGGTGTCGTCTATAGAGTGGAAATGTAATTTTGTATTGTTAATCAACTTAGTATCTTTATACAACTTAATAATATTCTATGAAGAAGTACTTCCTTTCGGCCCTGGTTTTAGCTGGTTCAGTGTTACTCGGAGCCGGGTGTAGCAATGGTGATTATGATGCGAATCCCAACGCGAACAATAGCAACATCCCTAATCCCTTTTTGAATAATGGCGGAGGAGGAGGAGGGAAAAACGAATTTGTGTTAGGAAAGATGTCGGCGATGATTAATGGAAAGCTGCTTTCGGTGAATGCGGCCGGGGCTGATTCGTTAGGACTTTTTTACGTGTATGGAAGCACTACCGGCACCCCAATGGAGAGCATGAGCATTATGATACTTGACTGGAAGGGCAAGAAACAATATGTTACCAATGACACCACGATGGAGCTTGGGTTTTCCTACGTCAGGCAAGGCGGTTCCGACAATGCTATTTATGGCGTTAATATCGGTATTGGTAAGGGGCACGTGCAGGTGGACGTGACAGACGATGCTGATAACAAGGTGAAAGGGACATTTGAAGGGGTAATCTATAATGTAACCACAGGCTCGGCAAACGCAAGCGATTCGATGGTGGTTACCGAAGGGAAGTTCTGGATAAATAAATAAGAAGTAGTCTGAGATAATAGTTGACACAGCCACTCCGGGGAGTGGCTGTTTTAGTATGTGTAAGCGCCGCCCTTTTTGGGAAACCTTAGTGACAGTCCGGCATAAGCATCGAAGTTGTTTAGTTCTTTTCTTAAAGCCGTGGAAATAATGGAAGAGGAGCCAATGTAAAACGGTCCCGCTCTAAGAACAGCTCCCACAGTAACAGTCTGGTACCCCAGGAATGTGATGGGAAGCCCGACCATGAACCAGCTGTTTTCGTAACGAGGTGTAATGTTGAGCATGTTCACGTACCCTGGCTTGTAGATGCCGCCTGCATTTCCTCTCATGTTGAGAACTATGCCGGTAGCGACCCAGAAGTTGGAGCTCAGGTTTAAGTCAGTATTTATTCTCAGAGCAGTTGGCAGTCCTACCCGGAACGTTTTGGAGCTGTCAGTTTGCGACATAAGCGTGTCCTGCTTAAGCCTGTGGAAATAAGAAGCAAAGTCCTCAAAGGGCTTTCGTTGGAACTGCCAGTCGGCTTTTTGTACAATGTTGACTTTGTATTGCCCGCTGCCGGTATCCGCACGGTAGGCTATACTTCCGATATCGGTGATGGCTGCCGCTAACCTGAAGGTGTAAGGTTTGTCGTAGCCAATCTGGGCTCCGGGATGGTATTCATACTGCATGCCTATATCGAACCCGAGTCCGCCTTTGCCACCACGGTTGAACCATGAGCCCATGTCGTTGGAGGCGTCATTATCTATATATGCATTGAAGTTCTCAGAATAGAGGGCAGTGAGATCTCCTTTCAAGAGATTAGTTGAGTCGTCGTTATTCTTTACCTGGTCAATATTTTGGGTGTATAAAGTGCCTGCAGCAATGCCAGCGACATATTTGACAGTAAAGCCGATCTTAAACACTCTCTCTAAGTCGCTCCCCAACTGTCTGCCATAAGTAAAGCCAAGTTCTCCGAACGTGTGAGCTGTAAATCCTGCCTCTTTGAAGCTGGTAGTATCCGGAAAGCTGACCAGATCGCTGGTTGGACCGATAAACTGGAAGGCATCGAAGCTGAGATTGCCCCCTCTGGCTATCTGCCTTATCCTGGTGTAGACTCCGAAATGATGTTCCTTTAAAGTGAAAGAGACAGCGGGACCAATAATATCGGCGTTGCCCCAGAGGTGCTTTTTCTTCTTTCTCAGGTCTCTTGTGTAAGTATCGGTGATAGTGGAGTCCCTTGAAAGCCCCCCGGTAAACCACTCCTTAGAAAAGTTGTAGGCGTTTGTTCCAAACACAAGCGAGCCGGAGAAGACATTTAGTTCTATTCCATTTTCAGGTTTAACTACAAAGGATGGGTTTAGCGGAAGGATGGATATCTGGGCGAACTGAGTGTTGGCAGACATTCCAATAAATTGCTGTGCCGATGTATGGGTCACATTCAGTAGAAGAGTAAACAGCAGGCAAGTTCTGGCTAACATATTGTTCTCTTAATTGAGGCTAGGAGCAACAATATAGTAATAATAGCAGCCTCGCAGGTAGTGAGAATAATAATAGGATTGTAAAAAAGAAGAAGCAGAGCAGGTAAAATGAAAAGTCCTCCACTGAGGGAGGACCTTTACTGGTATTTCATATGAACTATTGCGGCTGCATTGCCTGCATATTGATCTTTGTACTTACGACCTGGAGGAGTGCCTGGAACTTCTGCGATAGCTCCTGCGCTGTGGCTTTGTCGCCGGACTGGTCGGCAACACTTTGAAGGATATTGATAATAGTCAGATCCCTTTGAATGTCACTTGCCATGGCTTCACGCTGGTTCTCATCAAGGTCGATGATATATTTAATATCATCTTCCATGTTCCTGGAAAGCGCCAGGGAGACACTTCTACCTTTCTTTAGCTCCCCTGCCTTGTAGTAGGACATTGCAATGAAATAAGTAGGCATATCGTAAGCGTAAGACTGGGACGTAATTCCAGCCATAACCTTATCGAGCACCTCAATGGCCTGGGCTTGTTTCCCCTGAGCGGTTAGTTCATCAGCGATCCTGGCAGCATCTATGCGGTAGGCAGTCAGCATCTGGCGGTTCTTTTCATCGAAGTAGACGTCCTTCCTTTCAGCGCCACCCCATATGTAGGTTTTTGTGAAGAGGTTGTAGCCTTTCTCTGCGTCAACAAAGCCCATATCGTTGGGGTTTCCTGCTCTGGTTGTCGCTGGTTTGAAAGGTACCAGCCGGAACACTGACCCTTCCAGCCTGAGGTAGTCATTCATCCCCTGATAATTGTCGCCCATACCGGAGCCGAAGTATAACGGTCTCTTCCAGCCATCTGCGGCTACGGCAGCAACTATGTTAAGCACAGCTATGTCGTCTTTGTAGGCTACGTCCTTAGGGAATGTAAACCTCATTTCAGGATTAAGTACATTAGTATCAGATGCGTTAAGTATTCCATTCTGGACAAGTGTCTGACGGTCGGGTACTGGAACGACGAAATTCTTGCTTGGCAGATAGTTTTCCATCTCACCATTCATGGTACGGAGCCTGGCTGTCTGGTCCTCGCTTATAACGAAGTTGCATATTTCGGCCAGATTGAAATACCTGTCCTTTGGAATCTGTGGATTATCGAAATAGCGAAGGTAGTTTCTGCGGTCTCCTATAT
>CAMPJV010000144.1 GCA_946886975.1 uncultured Taibaiella sp.
TGTTGGCCTTGCTGTGTCAAAGTTCGCAGCTATAGCTCCGGCAGTCATAGATTGAGAAGCCACCAGCAGCAGTATAGCCCTTCTAGTAGGGTCTGCTATGGCTTGGAACACATCACGTCTCAGGTTCATCGCGTAGCTATTTGACTACAAATATAAGTGTAGTTACTTAACTACGCAAACAATTTATTTTGGGCTGGTGAGACTGTCGGCTTGGAAAGAGGATTTATGTAAAATCATCAATTATTGGTATTTCGCCTAATGAAGGAACGCTAAAATCATCCTTTGAAACACTGATACCTATCCTCATCTACGATAGCTAAAAACTCGGACAAGTTTTTAGCTTCTGGATTTGGGTCGTAGAGCTGCCACTTACCACTCGCCCGTAGCCAGTATATCTTCCAAAGATTACTCCTCTTTACAAAGGTGGCCTTAGCGTAGCCGTACGATTTGAATTCTTTAGGGTTAGTCCATAGTGGCCTGATCTCGTTCAGGATGATGCTTTGTCCATCCAGTTCATAACTGAGGTACAGCTTTGGCCTTATTTCTATCGGAGGTCTGACCCTGGAAATGTAGTTTTCCATTGTCTCAATGATATCAAGGGATTGAGATATGTCCAGACTCATGTAACCTATTCCAAAGGAATGCTAATTTACGCCAGAATAGTATTCAGCTTATCATTCTTTGAATACTGTACAGAGAACGGATTTCATTTTGTAGCTCGACATGCCTTTCAGAACATGTCGAAAATTTGAAGGCTTGATTATTCTCCCCACAAATGATAAACTGCCATTTCTGTTTTGTCACTATTGATTACACAAAGCCGTTTTCTGCGATAAGATCACCCTCCCCAGGCTCAATAATTATCCAACCCGTCCTGAATCTATACAACTTTATTTTCCCGCCAAACCACCTTGGAAAATGCTCTAGCTCCGGATTGTTTGATACAGTGTTCGAGAACCCCGCACTTGTTAGCGGAAAGACAGAACTTCCGTTGTAAGTCCAAATCATTGTCTGCTCTTCTTGGAACTGGAAACTATCTACAAGATGCCAATCATTTTTCACTGCGAAGTTGATTATATTGTGTGAAGAGAAAGTGTTTGGCTTGTCTGCTCTCCAATGCATGGCTCGATGTCCACCATAAGGTCCTTGATTACTAAGATTTTGAACAAGAAAGTCCTCCTTGTAATTCTTCCAAAAGCCAGCAGGTGTCAATTTGTGGCAACTTACAAGGCTTATTGTCAGAGTAGCAGCGAAATGAAGCAATGGTGTTTTCATTGTTATAGTGAAACTAGTGACTTGTTTGTCATTTAAAGCTACAATTGAGTTTGATTTGTTTATAAATGCCCCGGTGGTTTACCTTTTTTAACAGGACAAAGTTTAACGAGCTTAATTCGACTGGTGTAGGTATTAGCGGGGCGTGAAAACGTCAGCCGGCGTGACAGTTTTCAATAGCCTACACATTAAGACAAACTGCATCGTACCCGCAATATCATTGGATTTGCACTGAATCTTGATTGCGTCTGCATAGGCTCTGCACCGAATCTGCTCAGGCTCTCCGCACTATGATCGAAAGGGACACCAGACATGATGTCCCTGGGCCCAGTATCCAATAACAAAAAAAGCACAGGTTTCCCTGTGCTTTCACCTTCTATTTTCCAATCTACTAGCCTTTGGCCTGTGCAAATTCTACATTTACTATCATCCTTACCTCATCACCTACTACAGCTCCGCCTGCTTCTGTTACCGAGCCCCATTTTAGTCCGAAATCCTTCCTGTTGATCTTAGATGAAGCTTTAAATCCTGCCTTTATATTTCCCCATGGGTCCTTGACCGTACCACCATATATTACTGCCCACTTTACTTTCTTCGTCACATCGCGAATGGTAAGGTTGCCTTCCATCACATAAGCATTTCCTTTTACCTTTTTGAAGGAGGTGCTGCTAAACTTCATTGCAGGGTATTTTTCTGCATTGAAGAAGTCATCGCTCTTCAAATGCCCGTCACGCTTCTCGTCATCGGTATTGATGCTGTTCACGTCCACTGTAAAGTCAACCTTTGCGTTGTTGAAGTCAGGCGTCGGGCTGGTAAGGCTGCCATTGAATACCTTAAAGGTGCCTTCCACTTCCGAGATCACCAGGTGATCAATTCCGAACTTCACACCTGAGTGAGATTTGTCCAGGTTCCAGCTTGTTGCCGCCGTGGGCGCTGCTGCCATAACCGTCCTTTTTACCTGTGCATTGGTGCTAAACTGTACCAATGAAAGCGCTGCGATAACGAGTAGTTTTTTCATTTGTTCTTCTGCTGTTTTATTATGCTAATGCAAATGTATGTACATACATCTATTCTCATCATTAGTTTCTCCTATACCGTTATTACATTTTTATTATCAGCAATGCTTTACGTATGGTGTTCTGTCTTTTAATGGTCCGGGCTTTCATGGAGTGTGAGCGGAGTTACAGCGGAGTATGAGCGGAGTATCAGGCTTATATCCAATTTGTAGATTACTTTTATGCATGCGTTTCCACTACCTGCCGCTTTTAGTCGTCATCCTTTCATCCACTGTCTCCTCCGCTCAGCAGCTTACTCCATATGAGTCTAGCGGCGGCACAGAGTCTGCCGCCTATTTTCAGGCGATAGGTCATTACAATAAGCTCGATACAAAGTACAAGACCATTAAAATGCAGACTGCCGGTCCCTCTGATATGGAGCAACCCTTGCATGTCGTATATTATAGTAAGGATGCTTTGTTTGATGTGAAGGATTGGAAGTCGAAGAATAAGCTGGTCATACTAATCAACAATGGCATCCATCCCGGAGAGCCGGATGGCATAGATGCGAGCATGATGCTGATGAGGGATGCTGCCAGCGGAAAGCTCGGGGTGCCCGACAATGTAGTCCTTGCAGTAATCCCGGTCTTCAACATAGGTGGTGCTCTGAACAGGGGTAGCTACAGCAGGGCTAATCAGAACGGGCCTAAAGAGTACGGCTTCCGCGGAAGCGCCCAGAACCTGGACCTGAACAGGGACTTCATAAAGCTCGATGCCAGGGAGACGCAATCTCTGATACAGCTCTTTCACCACCTGGACCCGGATGTATTTATCGATAACCATGTTAGCAACGGCGCAGACTACCAGCACGTAATGACACTGTTAACGGTGAACCCAGCCAAGCAAGGCTACCACATGGGCCCTTACCTCCAGAATGAATTTGAGCCGTCCATCTATGCACTGATGAAGAAAAAGGGCTATGACCTGGTACCTTATGTGAACCACTGGGGACACACACCTGATAAGGGCTGGCAGCAGTTCTATGAACCTCCCAGGTTTGCCAGCGGGTTCGCTGCTCTGTTCGGCACGTTCGCCTTTGTACCTGAAACGCATATGCTCAAACCGTATAAGCAAAGAGTGGAAGCAACCTACGCATTGATGGAGGCCTTTATAGAATACTCAGGCGAGCACGCAACTGCCATAACGCAAGCGAGAGAGATGGAGCGGAAAGCACTCCGGGAAAGAAAGGAACTTACTGTTGACTGGGTGACTGACACACTGCAGCACACTGAGATTGAGTTCAGAGGATATGAGGCAAAGTATAAGCCCAGCCAGGTTTCTGGTCAGCCGAGGCTCTATTATGACAGGACAAAGCCTTACACCAAAATGGTGCCGTTCTACAACAAGTTCAACCCTTCACTAAAGGCCATGGCTCCGAAGTACTATGTTATTCAGCAGGGCTGGCACAAGGTCATCAACAGGCTAAAGTGGAACGGAGTGAAGATGACAAAGCTGGACAGAGATACCTCCATCTTACTGACGGCATACAGGATAACAGACTACGAAACAAGGCCCGGCCCATACGAAGGGCACTATCTCCGTTCCAAAGTGCAGTATTCCAAAAGGTCGGAGAAGGTCCGCCTCCTGAAAGGGGACTACCTGATACCTATAGACCAGGATGCCAAAAGGTACCTTGTGGAAACACTCGAACCAAATTCACCTGACGCGTTCTTTGCCTGGGGTTTCTTTGACGCGGTGCTCCAGCAGAAGGAGTATTTCAGTGATTACGTGTTCGAAGATGAGGCCCTTGAGATCATGGACAACCATCCTGACATAAAGATGAGGTATGGCCACAGGATGAAGAATGATCCCTCCTTTGCTAAAGATGGCCGGGCTCAGTTAGACCTTATTTACAGACATTCCCACCACTACGAGGCAGAGCATATGAGGTACCCTGTATTCAGGATAGATTAAAGCTTATCTATTGCGTCCGCAAGCTTACGGTCTTTATCGGTCACGATGTCGCCGGCGTCATGGGTATTGAGCCAAAGCTCTACTTTGTTCCAGACGTTGGTCCAGCGGGGGTGATGGTTTTGTTTTTCGGCAATGAGTGCTACCCTGGTCATGAAGGCGAAGGCTTCAGAGAAGTCTTTAAAAGTAAAGGAGCGGTAAAGCGTGTTGTCTTTTTCTTCCCAGGCCATAGTGTGAGATAATTGTTTATTAAAGATACGCATTCTGAGATGTGCCTTGTCAAGAAGACACTTCGAACCATACAGGAGCTTTATCGTCCCAGTCGCCATTGTAGTTGATGGTAAGTTCTTCTCCTGCAGGGATAGGGCGCATGGTTAGGATAGAAATGGTCTGCTCTTCGTAGTTCATCACATATTCACAGTTTGAGGTGTAGGAGTGGTTATAGATGGGTACGTATCCCAGGGCCATACAGCACATCCTGGCTCCATCAGGCGTCCACTCGAAGATATAGTCGTGAAGGAGGGTCTTGTCAAGGAGCTTTCTGTCGTCCTCGCTCATCACTATTACGGGGGCGATCTCTATTACCACGTCTGCCGGAAGGTCCGTTTTGCAGTAAATGCCTCGTCCTTTGCTTTCCGCATTAGCTATATAGATGTCCGGGTGCCTCATGAGGGAGCAAATTTAGCCGTAAATGCACTATCCAAATTGTTATATGCAAGGCATTGACATTCAGCATTGTTTTTATATTTTCACCCTCTAAATTCTTAGGTATGGCACATTTTAACCTCAAGACCCTGGGATTGATACTGCTGGTATTACTTCCCATAAGTTCCTTTGCCCAGTCTAAAGGAGTCCAAAGATTTCAGATAGGGTATTCCTTTCCGATGACAAAAGCCGTCTACACAGAGCGGGCGCTCACTCAAACCGGGCTGGATGACGACGAAGTCTCCAAAACCGTAAGGACCAAAGGGGGCTTCGGTATAACGCTCGGACATTTCTTTCCCGTGGCCAAGATAGGGCAGAAGAGCTCGCTGAATATAAGCCTGGACTTCCTCTATAATCTGATGGTATGGGACGCAAAGATGATCGGCGAGAGCGAGTACGATTACACCACAGGCGAATACAGCACTGGTGATGACCTGGGGATCTCTGCAGCCACCGTACACTGGGGTCTGCCTGTTGGGGTGGACTTTAAAACAGGTGGTGAGGCTATACTCGACAGGGGCAGCCGGTTATCACTGACAATGGGGACTGGTATATATCCCTCTATGAACGTGACCGCATTTGAGTCTAACGCCGGTATAAAGATGAAGATTCAGCCATACCTGAAAGCTGAGGTAGGCATGTTTGCGGGTATTAACTGGAAAGTGCGCGCACTGTACGCATTTGGCAAGCTGGACTATATAAACTTCAGCACGACGAGTAGCGGCGTGGGTTATGCTTATGAATCTACCGCATCGCTGGTGAGTATGTCCACCTTCACCCTCTCACTGATGGTGATGCCCGGCTCCTTTAAATGGGGCAGGAACGAGTGGTGGAATTAGGCATGGAAAGATTCGCATTGGTGAGATAAATTATTATGTTTACATCCTAATACAACACTTAGAATATGCAAAAATTCAAAGGAGTCCTATTGGCGCTATTGATATTAAGCCCTGTTTGCAGCTTTGCCAAATTCCCGGGGATACTCTCCCGTTTTCAACTCGGGTATTCTTTTGTGATGAACTCGGGCACGCAGGAACTGAAGTATCCTGTTTCCAGCGGGGATACCATCATAAAAAGGGATCTGAAGACGTCAGCAGCCTTTGGCGTAACGGCTGGTACCTACGTTCCAATAAAGCGCCTCGGCCAATCCAGCATGCTGGTGTTTGGAGTAGACTTTATGTATAACATGATGACCTGGAAACCAACTACAGGTGACGAGGGCACTATTGGCTTCGATGGTCTTACTGCCCAGATGGCGCTGCCTGTAGGCCTGGACTTTAAGTTTGGAGCAGACGCCCTGAATGTGAAAGACAAGCGCTTTTGCGCAACCCTGGGGTTCGGCGCTTTCCCTTCCTACGAGCTCACCACTATCGAAAACACGCCGCTGAGCTTTGACCCGGTGTTCAGTGTGGCTCCTTACGCCAAAGCTGAAGTTGGCGTATTTGCAGGGATATGCATGAAGGTGAGGGCAATAGCCGCCTTTGGCAAGATTGGCTACCTGGAGTACACCGATAAGGACCTCAATTCGACTACGAGCTTTTATGGCAATACGAACTTTGCCGTTTCCCTCCTGATCATGCCGTTCTCCTTTACCTGGCAGAGAGAGGAGTGGTGGAATACCTACTAATGTGCAGATGGGCAAATGCTCATTAATGTGCAGATATGGAAATGAGTAAATGTGCAAATGGGAGT
>CAMPJV010000145.1 GCA_946886975.1 uncultured Taibaiella sp.
CACCCTACACCACATCCACCCCCGCCACTACAGCCGCATTAAAACTCTTATTCATTAACGGATAAATCTCCCCTGCCGACTCAGTAGCAAAGCTCACAGCGGCAACTGCAAACACAGGCAGACTGCCCGCATCAGTTATCGGAAAAACCAGTTCTTTCTGTCCCTCCTTATGTGCCTTCAGCGGGATCCATTCCGTCTCCTGCACCTTCCCTAGCCCCTTCAAACCTTCAAAGTCCAGCACTGCCACACCTACACTTATCTTATAAAACTTAGCCCCCTCAGCCGACTTTATAGCACGTGTCTCCACCGCCGGGATCGTCACAGTCCACTCCCCCGCCTGCCTGTTACCCGCCAGTTTCACCACCCCGGGGAAGATCCCTGAGAAGGTCTGCGCTTTATTGTATTCAAACCCCTTCAGCGATGGCAGCAGCGAGGTCACAAGTTGCCGGTCCATAGGCGCCCTGCCAGTGTCCTTCATCACCATCCCCATAAACTTACCCGTCAACCTGCTTGTCACCCTCGAGTCTGAATGATTTTTTAGCAGCCTCAGAAAGGCCCTTCTCAGCACCCCGGCATAGATTCCCCCCAGCTTAAATGCCCTGCTCGATACCCTCGAGCGCTCAAATGCCGGATCAGTTTTCACCCGCTCCTTAGTCAGCGAAGACTTTTGAGATGCGACTTCCCCATGCTCAGTCTGCCTGAATGTTACTTCCCCCACTGTCCCCGACAGCTTTAGCGGACCTGTTTGCTTTGCCATTTCATTGCCATTTAGGGGCACAAAGGTAGGCTATTGATAGGATCTGATACGGAGTCAATACGGAATCAGTACGGAGTCAACACGGAGTCACTATGGATCTGCATTGCTTCTCCGTAGGCTCTGCATAGCTCCTCCCTACCTGCAGCACCCGCTCTCTCCTCCCCTCGCCCAACATCTCCCTCCCTCTTGGGGAGGGTTGGGGAGGGGGCTTCCCTCCCCTCCTGAATTTGGAATTTCACCTTTGGCGTTTCCCTCACTACTTTTGTCAGATGATCGATGAAAAGGAACTGGAAGAAGATTGGGATGATCCGGACGAAGGAGTTGAGGAAGGAGAAGCCACCGGACCGGTAGAGCGGGTCAGGATAGTCACGGAAAAACGCCAGGAACCCCTCAGGATAGATAAGTTCCTGATGAACCGCATCGAGGGGGCTACCCGCAACAAGATCCAGCAGGCCCTTGAGGATGGTCATATCATCGTAAACGGTCAGGTCGTCAAGCCCAACTACAAGATTAAGCCACATGATGAGATCATTGTATATGAAACCCGAAAGGTCGAGTCTCTTGATGTAATCCCCGAACAGCTCCCGCTCAATATCATCTACGAGGATGACGACATCCTTATCATCAATAAGGTCGCAGGTATGGTGGTCCATCCCGGCTGTGGCAATTATTCCGGCACCCTGGTCAACGGCCTGGCCTGGTATCTCCAGGGCGAGCACATCGATCCGGAGGCTCTCCCTCGCGTAGGCTTGGTGCACCGGATAGACAAGGACACCAGCGGCCTGGTAGTCATCGCCAAGACCGAGGAGGCCATGAGCGACCTGAATGCCCAGTTCAAGAAACACACGGTCCACCGCCGCTATATAGCACTTGCCTGGGGCGATTTTGAAGAAAACGAGGGCACTGTCGAGGCCCACATCGGCAGAAACCTCCGCTTCCGCAAGATCATGGATGCCTTTCCCGAAGGCGAGCATGGCAAGCACGCCATCACACACTATAAAGTGCTGGAACGACTCAACTACGTAACGCTACTTGAACTAAGACTTGAGACTGGACGCACCCACCAGATACGTGTCCACATGAAGCACAAAGGCCACCCCCTCTTCAATGACGCCACCTACGGCGGCAACCATATAGTCAAGGGCACGGTCTTCACTAAATACAAGCAGTTTGTGGACAATTGCTTCAAGATCCTGCCCCGCCACGCACTCCATGCCAAGGAACTTGGCTTCACCCACCCGCGCACCCGCCAGTGGGTCCAGTTCGACTCCAACATTCCCGCCGATATGCAGGAAGTGATAGAAAAATGGAGAACCTACACCATCGGCATGACCCCGCAGCTTCGAAACCACCTGAATGGATGATCCAAAGCAGCCACAGGAACGGTTTTAATGTAATTGTCATTATCAGGGAGATATACGTTAAAGTTGCCCCAATCAGGAAATAAAATGCCCTGATTGTAGATTTTATGCCTATTTTTGCTTCAGTTCGTTACCCAAAAAAAACGTGTATGTCATTATTAACGATCAAGTCTCAGTTGCTGTTTTCTATGCCAAGTGGCGGTGAATGGATATGGATCATCTTAGCGATCATCATCCTGTTCGGCGGAAAGAAAATACCTGAACTGGCTCGTGGTATTGGAAAGGGTATCCGCGAATTCAACGATGCCAAGACCGGCATCAAAAGCGAGATAGAGAGCGGCATCAAAGATAAGGAGACTACGCAGCCGTAACACATCTCTACCCGTCCACCAGGAATACGATTATTTTATTATTTAGTGAATTAAAGTCAAGCTGCCCATAGGGGTTGCATGGTTTCACGCTTAAACAACGAAAGAACATGCAATACAAAGGTCTGGTTATAACATTATCCCTCTCCCTGATTACAACTGGAGCAATAGCCCAGAAGTATCAGGATTTTACTCTGGCCGCTAAGAATACCCGCGTTATAAAGTCAGATACACTTGTTAGCAAGTCTGCCGGTATCAATGCGTCAGCCCTTCCAATGCCCGCCCTTGTTAAGGGAAAGAAGCCCGTACCGCTCGCCGGTGAAAAGTCTTACTTCGGTGCTATGAACGACTATGTGGTCGATTATACAAAGAAGTATATGGCTACCCACAACAGAACGCTAAGTGTAGTAAAAGGCAGGGGCAAGAAGAATTTCAGTCTTATTGACAACGTGCTCCAGAAACACGATATACCTAAGGAGCTTAAGTACCTCGCCGTTATCGAGTCTGCCCTGAATCATAAGGCTATTTCTCCTGTTGGTGCGGTAGGCCCATGGCAGTTCATGGCTTCCACAGCCCGCATGATGGGTCTTACCGTAAACAAGAAGAGGGACGATAGGACAGATCTTTACAAGTCCACAAACGCCGCCGCCAAGTACCTTACGTACCTGTATAGCCAACTGAACGACTGGCTGCTGGTAGTAGCTGCCTACAACAGCGGACCAACACCTATCCAGCGAGCTATCGAAAAGACTGGCAGCAACAACTTCTGGGATATCAAGAAATACCTGCCAAGGGAAACCCAGGGACACGTCCTGGCCTTCATCGCCACAGCGTCTATATTCGAGAACATGAGCAACTTCATAGGGCTGAGCAGTATTCCTGCAGACGCAGGGTTCAGCAAGGGCGCCGATGCCAAGAAAATTGCTGCTGTAACTAAGCCGGCTTTCACAGACGAGGAGTTGAAGAACATGGCCATCGTTCGCATATCAGAACCCCTGAACATGGATCTCCTCAGCCAGGACCTCCACATAGAGCGTCAGCTTCTGGAAAAGTGGAATACCGACTACGACCTGTTCGAAACTGATACTTACAATGCGGAATACTACAGCCTGAGGATACCAAAAGACAAACTGGATAACTTCATCGAGCGCAAGGAGTTCCTTACCAAGCGCAGCAAGACGATGTTCGAGACGCAGAGCATGTAATAAGCAGTGCCAGGTCTTATTCCCAGGGCTTCCACGCCCCGACAAATAAGGCTAAAATAATTTTGCACTTAATTATTTATGCTGTACTTTTGCAGTCCTTAATGAAATAATACTAAATAATGGCAAATCATAAAGCAACCAAGAAGGATATACGTCAGAGTTTAAAACGTCGCGATCGTAACCGTTACTACGGTAAAACGACCCGTAACGCTATTCGTGCGCTCCTTGCTAATACAGACAAGACTGCCGCTACTGAGTCCCTTCCAAAGGTTATCTCTATGATCGACAAGCTTGCAAAGCGCAACGTTATTCATAAGAACAAAGCCAGCAACATCAAGTCTGGTATAGTAAAGAGAGTTAACGCACTCGCTTCCTAATATTAATTGATCTCATAATACAGCCCCGCTAATCAGCGGGGCTTTTCTTATATATACCCTCCATACACGCCCGCCTCACCCACTAAACGCATCCCATCCTCCACTTCTCAACTCCTCAACTTCTCAACCTCAACCCCTCAACTCCTCAACTCCTCCACTCCCAATCGTTAAAGAAAACAAAAAGAACTCCCTACCTTATTGCTATTACGAAAACATTCGTAGTTTAGTCTACGAAAACATTCGTATGAGTCTACAGGAGAAGATAAAGCCGACCGAAAGTGAGCTGGAAATATTGAACATACTCTGGTCCAAAGGCGCATGTACTGTCCGCGAGATACATGAAGAACTGGAGAAGAACAAGGACGCCGGGTATACCACCACCCTCAAGCTGATGCAGATAATGCATGAGAAAAAGATGCTCACGAGAGACGTAACCAGTAAAACGCATATCTATACCGCCGCCATCTCACAGGAGCAGATACAGGGACAGATCATCCGGCGCGTAATTGATACCGCGTTCAACGGTTCCGCCATGCAACTGGTGATGCAGGCACTCGGCAACCACAAAGCGAGCAGGGACGAGCTCGATCAAATCAAAGCATACCTCGATAGCATGGAAAAGAAAAGCAAGAAAAGCTAATAATCTTCTCATTTAAAAGATAGCAACAATGAGTACAGCTTCCATTTTAATCCATAGCCTCGGCTGGGCACTGTTACATTCCCTCTGGCAGGGCGCACTCATCTTCGCCATCCTCCGGCTGACCTTATATTCCTTCCCAGGCATGGCTGCCAGGATCAAGTACCATCTGTCCTATTTATCGCTAGCAGCCATCTTCACATGGTTCCTCAGTAGCTTTTACCAGGAGTGGCAGCGACTGCAGGCTATCACCATTAAGGTCACCGAAGGTGGTACCGACCCTGCTGGCTACAAGGTGTTCTTCATTAAGACCTTTCCGCCACAGTCCACCTACCTCTCAGATAGTATGCTCCTCCAGGTAGAGCGATATTTCCCTATGCTCATCGGCGTGTACATTGCTGGCATAGTATTCCTCGGCCTGCGGTTCCTCGTCAACCTGATGCAGGTACAATTCCTTCGCACCAGGGGCGTCAGCCAGGTTCCACCCCACATTCACCACTTGCTTGGGCAGCTAACATCCGCTTTAGACATTCACCGTAATGTAAAGGTGCTGTTGAGTGCGCGGGTTAACGTTCCCATTGTACTTGGCACGCTAAAGCCGGTCATCTTGTTGCCCGTTGCCTCCATTAGTCAGCTCAGCGTCGATCAGCTGGAAGCAATTCTCATCCACGAGCTCGCTCACATCAGGCGTAACGACTTCCTGCTAAACATCATGCAGACTGTCGTAGAGACCATCCTCTTCTTCAATCCATTTACATGGCTCGTCTCTGCTATCATTCGCCGGGAGAGAGAGCATTGTTGCGATGACCTTGTGTTGGCGCATACAAACCAGCCCCTCCCCTACGCAAAGGCCCTTGCTACGCTCGAAGCTTACAGACTTACCGGAGGTCAATTTGCTATGGCAGCTACCGGACAATCAAACCATTTACTTAACCGCATCAAAAGAATTATGGAAATGAAAAAGAACCCGCTCAATTACAGCCAGCTCATCGTAGCACTGATCCTCATTGCCATCATGACCATTTCCGTCATATGGCTCACCCCGGCCTTTGCCCAGACCCGGAAGGACAAGGACAAAAAGCATGAGAAGGGAAGTCCCGCACCTGCAAAAGAAGAAAGGACTATAGGCAAGGTAAAGATCGTGGTGATAGATGAGAAGGGAAAAAGGAGCGAGTATAGTACCCGGGAGGACCTTACGGAGCACATCAAAGAAACCATCGAAACCTCTATGGCTGCCGCTGGTGCAAGCATGAAAACCGCGGACGAAGCCATGAAGCTCGCCGGGGAGACCATCAAAGCCATCGACGTTGCAGGCATCTCAAAAGAAGTCAGCACTGCATTGGCAGAGGTCGATTGGGACGGGATAAGCGCCGATGTCAACAATGCAATGAAGGAAATAGACTGGGAGCAGATTAATTTAGATATTGAGCAAGCCATGAAAGACGCCGGCAAAGAACTGAACGATCCTGCGGTAAGGGACGAAATAAGAGCGAAATTGAAAGAAGCCCGTGCAGAAGCAAGGCATGGCGCCGCAGAAGCGCAGAGAGCACTAGAAGATGCCCACGGTGATCTCGCTGAGGCTCAGAAAGAGATTGAGGTGGTGAGGAGGGAAAGGGCGAACGCAACAACGAATCGCGCTCAGGGGCGTAACCAGAGTGCCGAAGGCAGGGAGCGCACAGATGCCCCCAGGGATGTCGCCAAAGCGCGGGTAGCTATTACCAGTGCAAGAGGGAAGGATTCAAAAGCACCTGTAGCCATGGCCCGGGCAGGTAATGGATTTTCTTATTCCTATTCCAGCAGCAATAGCTATGAAAAGATGCTGAAAGAAATGGAGAAAGATGGGTTGATTAACAGAAAAGACGGCTTTTCGATCAAAAAGACTGCGGAC
>CAMPJV010000146.1 GCA_946886975.1 uncultured Taibaiella sp.
TCATAGAGGGCAAAAGATGCTATTGAAAAACCTGATAGGTGATGGTGAGGGATAATTCCGGAAATTTGCAATAGAAAGGTGAGAAAGTGGAAAACGAGAAAGAGCGGTTTTGAAGAGAGCGCGATAAGAAGTTTAAAGCAATACTATGGCTAAGAAAAAGATAGTGATATTGGGGGCGGGATTTGCGGGATTGCAGCTGGCCAGGAGGATCAAGGACAGTGAGTATGATATTACGCTTATTGATCAATATAACTTCCACCAGTTTCAGCCTCTGCTATACCAGGTGGCTACGGCAAGGCTGGAACCCAGTTCCGTATCTTTTCCCCTCAGGAAGATCTTTCAGAGAAAGCGGAATGTACACGTGAGAGTGACGCAGGTGAAGGGGGTGGACATAGAAAGGCAAGAAGTAATGACGGATGTATGCAACTTCAGGTATGACTACCTGGTAGTCGCCCTGGGGTGTAGTACCAACTTTTTTGGCAATAAGAACTTAGAGAAGTATGCCTACCCGATGAAGTCGACCACTGAGGCTATAGCCCTGCGGAACAGGATACTGCTCAATTTTGAAGATGCGCTGGATTGTAGCGAGGATGACCTGGAAGGTATAATGAACATTGTGATTGCCGGGGGCGGGCCTACGGGAGTGGAACTGGCGGGATCAATAATAGAAATGAAAAAGAATGTGCTGCCGAGGGATTATCCGGATATGGACTTCTCGAAGCTGAAGGTGTACCTGATAGAAGGAGGACCGGTGACACTTGCACCTATGTCGAAAGAGTCGCAGCAGAAATCGCAGGAATACCTGGAAAAGATGGGGGTGGAAGTATGGACAAACGCACTAATACACGACTATGATGGGAAGGAAGTAACGATAAAAGACGGAAGGAAAATAAGGAGCAACAATCTGATCTGGGCGGCGGGAGTGACAGCAAACGTGCCGGAGGGCATTCCAAAAGAAAGATTAGTGAGAGGAAACAGGATAAAGGTGGATGAATATAACAGAGTGGAAGGCCTCAGCAATGTGTTTGCCCTTGGGGACATCTGCTACATGGAAACCACTGACTGGCCTAAGGGGCATCCGCAGCTCGCCAACGTGGCAAATAACCAGGCTAAGAACCTGGCGGGCAACCTGAAACACATGCTGAGCGGCAAGGAGCTAAAGCCCTTTAGATATAAGAACCCGGGTACGATGGCAACTGTCGGAAAGCGAAAGGCGGTGGTGGATCTGCCTTCATTCAGCTTCCAAGGATTCTTTGCATGGCTTACATGGATGTTTCTGCATCTGATGCTGATTCTGAGCGTAAAAAATAAGCTGATCATATTTATCAACTGGGCGATCAGTTACTTTACCAACGATACAACTTTGCGACTGATATTACTGCCCACGAAGAAACAACTGGACCTCGCCAAGCAGCATCACCAGCTGGAGGAGTTTGTGGAGGTGCACGCTGAATAGGGGTGCGCTCGTTTTGAACAGTAGATCGGTGCGGGAGACCTACGGGTTCTGGTCTGTATTTAGCTGCCTTACGAGCATCCTCTTTGCGATGGGCAACAAGGTTTCATCCAGAGGAATGGCGAGCTCTGTTTCCACACTGAACACAGCGGGATTGGGAAGCGTGCGAATGGAGCGGATGATATCTCTCTTGATGTGTTCGTATGTGTTGGCGATGCTTTTTGGCCAGGTGTCAACATAATTTATGCGTACTCCCTTATAGCGCGCGTCCTTGTGCTCGAATAATGTAATAGTATAAGCATAGGCACGGACTTCGGCATACTGACCATAACGAAGCAGCATGTACCCTTCATTTTTATAGAGAGGCATAATACCTACGGGCTCTATGCGTGTTTGTTTTTCCACGAACTCGTAGATCTCGGCGCCGTTGTCGATGGTGCCTTTCATATGCTGGAGGGCGTAGTTAGTGATGGTCTCCAGTTCCTGCATTAATTCGTTATCCTGCAACATGCGCTCGTATATGAGCTCCAGCTTTTGAATGTTGATCTGGTCTACGCGTTTAGGAAACTGATCCTGAAGGAATTTTTTATTGTCGCGAAAAGCGACCAGGTTGTTATGATGAAAGATAACATCGGATAGTTGTGGGTAGAGCTTTGTCTCGTTGAAGCATTTGTTGACCTGCGTGAGATAGGCCAACAGTCTGTACTTCTGAAGCTCGAAGTCTATGTACCCTTCCATGAACCAAGTTTCACTTAACATCATAGCATATAATGTTTTACCTAATTTACTGAAACAAAAAAAATGCCAAACCTTAAGATACCCACAATTGTTAATAGCACAGCGATAAGCAACTGAATCTCTACATTTAACATTATGGAGAAGGACATCCTTGAATTTATTAATGGAAACATAGTGGCCACTGTTTGTTGTGTAGAGGAGGACAGGCCGTACTGTTTTAACTGCTATTACTCTTTTATAGAGAAGGAAGGGCTGCTGATCTATAAATCTTCCTTTGGTACGAAGCACGAGGAGATACTTCGCAGGAACAAATCTGTTGCTGGAACCATTGTCCCGGAGCATTTGGAGGTATCTGTAATTAAAGGGATTCAGTACGAGGGGGTATTAATGGAGGATAGTATGGAGCTCACTATAAAGGCGTCAGCTTCGTACTACCTGAAGTTTCCTTTTGCTATGGCGGTTCCGGGAAAGGTCTACGCATTGGAATTAAGAAACATCAAGTTTACCGACAATACGAAAGGATTCGGATATAAACAGCACTGGACAAAGGAGCACTAGAAGGCTGAAGCTGTTTTCAGTAAAATAGTAAACACGCTTCCTTTCCCGAGTTCGGTATGCAGGTAGATCTCCCCGCTATAGAGTTTTATAATCTGATTGGCGAGCGGAAGGCCTAACCCAGACCCTGTAGCGATATTACTAACATCGGGGCTTCTGTAAAAAGGTTGGAATATCCTTTCTATTTCGTGGCTAGCAATACCGGGACCCCGATCTTCAATAGTTATCTTTATCTGGGATGAAGAGCTGCTAAGCCTGATGATTGCCGTATTGTCGGTAGAGAACTTGCAGGCATTCTGCACTATATTTTTTAGCGCCGAGAAGAGCAGCTCCTCATTCCCGTAGACGGTGAGATCATCATCGTTGTCCTGCATTTCATCAAAAGCTAATTTGACCTCGAACGATGGCTTTATCTTTTTCATCTCAGAGGGGAGCCTCATAAGCAGTTCGTCTACCCTGATCTCTGATAACTCAATTCCCTTGGCAGATCCGCTCACCTTGGCGATTTCCAAAAGACTCCTAACTAAAAAGACCAGACGCTTGACATCATCATTAACAGACCTCATTACTGCTTTGTACTCTTCAGAGTTTCTTTCCTTCTGAAGTGCAACATCGAGCTGGCTGCTAATGGAAGCAAGCGGAGTGGAAATCTCATGAGAGGCGTTATCAATAAACCTGCGCTGGGTATCGAAGGAAGATTGTAATCTGTCAAGCAAATTGTTGATGGTCTGTGCCAACTTTTGCAACTCATCTTTCCCCCTGCCTGTCTGTAGCCGGAGAGAAAACTGCGCGGATGATATCTCATTGATCTTTCGGGTAAGATCGCTCATTGATTTTACCAGGCCGACAGAAAAGATGTATCCTGTAATTACAACAATGCTGACACTGGCAAAGAAGCTGATGATCAGGATCAGTCTCAGCTTTGAAATCCATTCGTTTTTATCATCATCATAGGCTACTGCGACTATAAGATACTTCTTGTTCTCATTGGTATAGTTGATAGTGACACCATCCCTCTCCCCATCCATAAATGAGCGCATTTTATTTTGAAAGCCTTTACTGAGTATGGCCTTCGATATAAACAGCGAATCGTCCGGATTGTCAGAATAAGAAAATACGACCCTCTGCAAGCTATCATAGATGTAAATGGATTTTTCCTTCAAAGAACTGGGAGAGGTCATATTGATTTTCCTGATCAGAGCGGGAGTCATTTTGTAGCCCCACAGAAGGTTAGCCGTGCTAAGGGCTTTACTCTCCAGCCTTTCATGGAAATGACCTGTTCTATCCTGATAGGAGAAATAGTAGACAGAAAAGCATAGCATTAAGAGAATTACAGTAACAATAAGAGAATAAACTATTGTTATCTTATAACGTATCTGCATTAGTTGGAGTCATCCTTTAAGATGTAACCCATTCCCACCTGTGTGTGAATCAGCTTTTTAGAAAAGTTCTTATCTATTTTCTTTCGCAGGAAGTTCACGTAAACGTCTATAACATTGGTTTGTGAGTCAAACTGAGTGTCCCAAACATCCCGGGCTATATCCTCGCGGGAAACTACCTTGTCCTTATTCAGAAGGAAGTACTCCAGCAGCTGGAATTCTTTAGCGGTAAGTGTGATCTTGTGACCTTCCCGTGAAGCTTCTTTCTTATTGAGATCAAGTTTCAGATCAGCAATGGTCAGGAACTGCTCCTGCGTTACCCGCTTCGATACTTCAGATCTACGCAGCAGTGCTTTTATACGGGCAAGCAGCTCTTCAAATTCGAAGGGCTTTGCGATATAGTCATCAGCGCCCAAATCAAACCCTTTTACTTTATTTTCAGTAAAGTTTAGAGCTGTAAGGAGAATGATTGGTATGTGCTTGTTTGTCTCCCGAATCTTCATACACAGTTCGTAGCCATTGATATATGGCAGGTTGATATCAAGAAGTATGAGATCGTATTTGTTATTCAAATAGTGCTGGAATCCTTCCTGTCCGTTGTAGGCAGTATCTACTTCGTAATTCTGTTCGATAAGTCCGGCTTGTATTGTGTCTGCAAGTTTCTTCTCATCTTCAACCAAGAGTATTTTTTTCATGTGTGTTAAAATTAGATTAACGATATTCAGCCTGAGTTTGCTCAAAATACGAAAAGCGGAAAACACATCAATGGATTAGTTTGGATTTATGCATATTAGCATCCCGAAACTGCACTGCTCACATCAGTTGTTGATAACATTTCAATATGAGCGAGCTATGATTTATTTTGAAGAACTCATTCTATTGAACACCTAAAAAGATGATGACAAGAGCTGCCCGTGTACGTTATCTCACAATTGACAAATGTCTGAGGAACACTAAGTTCAGGTGGAGTGCAGACTCACTTCTATTCCAGGTAAACTGCAGGCTGCAGGAGGATTGGTTTCCTGCTGTGTCTGCAGATCAGCTAAGCGAAGACGTGAACACAATGATCCTGGAATACCATGCACCTATAGTAACAGTTAAGGAAGGGAAGCAACATGTCTTTGAGTATTCGGACCCCTCATATTCCATTCAGCATACTTCTCTCGAAGTAGATGAGCTCACAAAATTGCAGAGGGCAACATCAATACTGAAAGACATAAGGAACTTTAGTTTTTCTGATGACATTGCATATGCTGTTAACCGGCTTGACAATAGATTAAGACTGTCTCAAGCAGAGGATGCACTAGTCCATTTTGAAGTGGCGGGAGCGTCAGGTTCGACAGAGCACTTAGACGCCATCAATGAAGCAATTGTGTCCAAGGTTGTACTGAAGATAAGTTATCGGAAGCTGGCGAGCAGTATGTATACTGACTTTATTGTCCATCCTTACTTTTTAAAAGAATATCAAAGTAAATGGTACCTTTTTGGCTATTCAGACACAAGTAAAGGACCGCGGCTGTATGCATTGGATCGTATTGTAGGACTTGATTCAACAGGTGGAGCATATTTTGAGAATAAATTTATCAGCAGTGAAGTTTACTTCAATCATCTCATTGGTGTATTGGTAAACGGAAGCAGCAAACCTGAGGATATTGCATTATGGATTTCTCCTAAAATGGCTCCGTTTGTTTTGGCGAAGCCCATCCATCAATCTCAGTTCAGGGAAAATTATGATAGCTCAGGATTATTTATTCAACTTCATGTAGTAATCAATCCAGAGCTTGTGTCACTACTGTTGTCGTATGGTCCTGACCTTAAGGTGCTCTATCCTCTTGCCCTTGCTGATCAAATAAAAGAAACCGCATGGAAAATTGCGGAACAGTACAATAAGGAGAAGGATATCTAGTAGCTCGGCGCGTAGCAGATAAGAGTCCTATAAAATAAGCTTTTTACTCAGATTGCAAGAAAAGGTTGCCCTGGAACTGCTTCTCATAAAATATTTTTAGTTTTTTGGGGATATCTCGTTGATAAATTCAGTCCAATATTGCCTGAAAGCCAGTAAAATCAGCAATTTCATTGTATAAATCAATCAAGTTGTGTATTATAGAGTTTCAATTGAAAATTCATAATTATGAACAAAGCAGAACTCATTGACCAAATAGCACAAGGTGCTGGTCTGACAAAAACACAAGCTAATGTAGCTTTAGATTCTTTCACGTCAGCGGTGGTTACATCACTGAAGAAAGGCGACAAAGTAACGCTTGTTGGATTTGGAACCTTTTCCGTAACTCAGCGTGCTGCACGTAATGGCCGCAATCCACAAACAGGTGAGGTTATCAAGATCAAAGCGAGCAAGGCGCCTAAGTTTAAAGCTGGGAAAGAATTTGCTGAAAAGATTTCCGGTGCGAAGAAGGCTAAGAAGTAGTCAAACTTTTTCACAACAACAGAAAGCCAGAGCC
>CAMPJV010000147.1 GCA_946886975.1 uncultured Taibaiella sp.
GGAAACTATCCCTAATGCCTTCTCACCGAATAACGATGGGCGCAATGACGTCTTCCGCATCGGGCAGATGAAATATCAGCGCCTTTTGGAGTTCAGGATATTCAGCCGCTGGGGCACTGAGGTTTATTCCAGCACAGATCCAAACAAGGGATGGGATGGAACTTACAAGGGCGAGCCCCAGGAAGTAGGCGTATACCACTACATTGTTCGCGTAGCTACCCCGGATGGAAAGACAAGGAGCTTTAAGGGCGATGTTACCCTGGTCAGATAAATAACAGACGATATTAGAAAAGCCGGGCCCCACGCCCGGCTTTTTCGTTCCTGGTACTTTTTGCACGGTGCAACACATCCCGGCTCATCTGCTATAAGTCGCAGTTCGTCGTAGTTACTTACGTAAATTGACAAGGTCTCAGCTATATTTATGATAGAAGCGAACACAGATAAATATTTGGATAAAGTGAGCTTTGAACCCAATAAGTAGCTAAATTTAGAACCCCCGGTATGGGAATTGATAACCTCAAAACAATAAGACTCAAGAAAATGAAAATGTTAGTGAAGTTTGCTAAGTCCTTGCAAGTAGATGGTCAAACGCTGAGTGCCATGTTCGTGGGCTATTTTGTATTACTGATAGTAGCGGGTACGCTGATCGTGAAGAGTTCAAATGGCGCCGGGGAGAATGAGATTACAGCATCCAGCAACTCAAGAGCAGAAAGTGCTCAGATGTCACATTAAGAGATAATTTGTAAGAAGGTAAATGGCTCCGCCTGCGCGGGGCCATTCTATTTTGTGTCGGTAAATGGTATTTCATCTATAGTTAATGAGTTGTTATTCAAGCACTGGTAGATTTGCCCCCCTGTGCCCATTCGTTTACTTAGCTGTCTTCAAATCTAATTATTCACGCTAATAAACTGACGAGGATGAAAAATCTGGTAAAACGTCTGCATGCGGACACCCAAACGCTCAATGCTATGGTTGCAGGTTACGTCGTATTACTTCTGGTTGCCGGGAGTTTTATTATGAACATCGAGGTTCCGGCTGCACCGAAAGAAGAGACTGCCCGCGCTTTTAAGCACCACCAATACCCGACCAGCCTTAACGCCGAATAGAAGATCCCAATGATTGTGCATATCCATTAGAAAGTCCCGCCCGGCGGGACTTCTGGATCTTAGCTATATCCTGGCGCGCCATGGAATCTCAGAAGCGCCATTTATATGTCCAATATAGCGGGCAAGCACAAACAGGAAATCTGATAGCCTGTTCAGGTATTGGATGATCAGGTCTGGTACTTCCTCGCCGTTCTGCTGCATGTGGACGCAGATACGCTCTGCTCGCCTGCAGACGCAGCGGGCAACATGGGCTGTAGAGGACGCAAGGTTGCCACCGGGCAATATGAAAGACCTCATTTCAGGGAGAGATTCATTCATCTCATCTATTCGCTGCTCCAGCCAGACCACGTCTTCATTGTGCACGTCGGGGAGTTTCATCTTTACTTCCTTGTCGGGACTGGTTGCGAGGACTGACCCGATGGTGAACAGCCTGTCCTGTATTTCCCTGATCCACCCCGATAGCTTCTCGTCTGCGGCCATGTCGCTCACCATGCCGAGGTAGGAATTAAGCTCATCGACCGTGCCGTAGCTTTCTATTCTTATGTGGCTCTTGGGCACACGCACGCCGCCTATCAGACTGGTGCTGCCTTTATCCCCTGTTTTTGTATATATCTTGAATGCCATTTTTCTTAGTTGAGAAGTGAGGAAGTTGAGAAGTTAGGGAATCAGGGCTTTGGAGACTGAGCCGTGGTAGTTCCTCCTTTCGGAGGGTGGAGGGTCGGGCTCCTTTCCATGTTGTTGAATATATCGGTTTCTACCACTCCGTCGCGAATACGGATGACACGGCGGGTAAAGTTAGCAATGTCCTCCTCGTGGGTAACGAGTACGACCGTGTTTCCCTGGTCGTGAATCTTGCCGAACAGGTCCATGATCTCTACGGAGGTCTTACTATCAAGGTTGCCGGTGGGTTCGTCCGCCAAAAGGATAGATGGGTTGTTTATGAGTGCGCGGGCGATAGCTACGCGCTGGCTCTGGCCTCCGGAGAGTTCGTTTGGCTTATGGTGGGCTCTTTCATTGAGGCCTACCCTATCGAGCATGGCTCGGGCTCTGTCTTCTCTTTCAGCCTTGCCAATGCCTGCGTAGATGAGGGGCAGTGCCACATTCTCCCAGGCCGTCAGACGAGGGAGCAGGTTGAACTGCTGGAATACGAACCCTATCTCAGTGTTGCGGACATCGGCAAGCTCATCATCGCCCATACTGCTTACATCTTTACTGTTTAGTATGTACTTGCCGCTGGTGGGTGTGTCCAGGCAGCCGATGATGTTCATCAGGGTTGACTTGCCAGAGCCGGAGGGGCCCATCAATGCAGCGTACTCATTCCGGTTGATGACGAGGTCTATACCTTTCAGCACCGGCAGTTCCTGCCTTCCAAGAAAATAGCTCTTTTTGATACCCGCCAGGCTTATGACTTCTTGCATCCGGTTTATTGAGGTGAGGAAACCAAAAATACAGATAATTTTATGGCTCTTATGCTCACCTTCCCAAACTGCAAGATCAATATAGGGCTGTATGTAACCAATCGCCGCCAGGATGGATATCATGACCTTGAGACAGTGTTTTACCCGCTGGCGGTAAAAGACGCCTTGGAGGTGGTAGCAGCTAAGGAGGAAACGACCCTCACCGTTACTGGTAAGGCGGTATCAGGAGGTAACAGGGACAACCTGGTGTGGAAGGCGTGGGAGATGCTAAGGCAGCAGTACTCAGACAAAGTTGGAGCGCTGGACATTTACCTGCACAAGGCTATCCCGATGGGGGCTGGACTGGGAGGAGGATCTGCTGACGGGGCCTTTATGCTGAGGCTTTTGAACGACTATTACAAATTAGGACTTACGGGGGATGAGCTTGAAACAAAGGCTTTGACGCTGGGGAGCGACTGTCCCTTCTTTATTAGAAATACCCCACAATTCGCTATGGGCAGGGGTGAGCAGATGGAGCCAGTGATGGTAGATATTTCGGGGTATAGCATACAGCTAATATGTCCGGAAGTGCATGTTTCTACGGCAAAGGCATTTAAGATGCTACAGCCCAAGCCGGCGGGCTTTGACTTGCGGGAGGTACCAAGACTGGCAATAAAGGACTGGAAGGACAAGATCAGCAATGACTTTGAAGGGCCAGTATTTAGGGAACACCCTGGACTAAGTGATATAAAGGATCAACTATATGGACAGGGCGCGCTGTTTGCTTCTATGAGCGGGAGTGGGTCGGCGATCTATGGGATCTTTCCATATGGCCAGAAGGCGACTGTAAAGACTGATATTCCTTTTGAGGAGTTTAATCTTAAGCTTCCTTAAATAGAATTAGCCGCTGACCTTTGGGGTAGCGGCTAATGGAGTATATTTCTGATGACTATTTTACCTGACCTACAAGTGCCTTGAAGGATTCCGGCTCATTCATGGCCAGATCAGCAAGTACTTTACGGTTTAGCGTGATGCCTTTTGAGGAAAGAGCACCCATGAACTGGGAATAGCTCATACCATTCTCGCGGCAGGCAGCGTTGATACGAACGATCCACAGGGAGCGGTAGTCGCGCTTCTTTATCTTACGGCCTACATATTTGTAGCCGAGGCCTTTCTCTAATACGTTTTTGGCTACGGTATAGACGTTTTTACGTTTACCATAGAAGCCTTTGGCTTGCTTAAGTATTTTCTTTCTTCTTGCGCGTGAAGCGACTGCATTTACCGAACGTGGCATAGTTTAATGTCTTTATTGGTTCAAATTACTTTAATTGCCTGGTGCCTATCCGGGCCAGGGAACTTGAGCTTTTTCTTAACGAAGGCCTAGCATGCGCTTTACCAGATTTTCGTTCGATGGGTGAACGAAGGCTGCCTGACGCAGGTGACGCTTACGCTTAGTTGATTTCTTAGTCAGCAGGTGGCTTTTGAAGGCTTTATATCTGCGGATCTTTCCTGTACCGGTAACCTTGAAGGTCTTTTTAGCACGGGAATGAGTCTTTAACTTTGGCATGGAATCAAATTTGGGAATGCAAAGGTAACGGAAATTCAAATTGCTTCAAAATAAAGATTGAACATTACCTGAGAGGGGTAAAAGTACAGAAAACATTGGCTTTCAGGGCAGGAAGCGCTGCGTTGGCAAGGGGTGTATGGCTTATGGGCAGCCCGAGCGATAGGGCATCGATAGGGCAGTGATCGGGTAGCGATAGGCTACCGATCGGGTGGTAACTCCTATGGAGCTCCGGTGTAACTCCGCTGTAAAGGCGTTGAAGCACCTCAGGAAAGGCGGTGCTAAGATATATAAGCTCTGCAAAGGTGCCTGTAACACGACGGAGGATGGCGGAAGGTATTCGGAAGGCGCAACGGCGTTTAGTTTAAAAAGGATTTATCACTATTTTTACCACGGTAACCCCACATTATGCCATTATTGAGATTTAGAGTGTACTGGGAAGAAGATGACCAGGTATATAGAGATATTGAGATACAATCAGGCCAGAGCTTTTTAGACCTGCACCAGGCAATCAACAAGGCATATGAGTTCGATGGAAAGCATTCCGCTTCCTTTTTTGAGAGCAATGACCGTTGGCACAGAGCCAGGGAGATAAACAGCGAGGTACTTGTGAACAAAAAGGACGCTCCTGCCCTGTCCATGACAAAAACGCCTGTTTCTGCGCTGGTGGCTAAGCCAGACCAGAAGTTTGTGTATGAATATGACCCTGCAAAGCGCTGGACCTTCCTGGTGGAGCTTATTGGCGTGGCCAAGGAAGAAGACCCCAAGCGTACTTACCCATTCGTGCTGCGAAAGGAAGGAATAGGCCCGGCGCAATATGGCGTAAAGGGCGTGGCTCAGGATAAACTTATGGAGATTGAGGAGAAGTATGACCTGGGTGCTGATGAAATGGCAGAGGGCTTTAGCAGTGAAGGCGAGGATGGAGCAGAGGCGCCGGCTGAGGATTTTGGTGGTGGGGATAGCTATGAAGAGTAGCCCTGTTTAAATCCCAGATTTCAAATTCCAAATTCCAGACATCGCGAGCAGTAAGTTAATTAGAAAACCTCTTGTATATATAATCGCTGGGCCTACTGCAGTGGGGAAGACGGCTGTGGCTATTGAGCTGGCGAAGAGGCTGAATACTTCTATCATCTCGGCGGACAGCAGGCAGTGCTATAGGGAGATGAGCATCGGGACGGCAAAGCCCAGTGCGGAGGAATTGGCGGAGGTGAAGCACTATTTTGTTGATGAATTTCCTGTAACGAGAAATGTGACGGCAGCTGACTTTGAGCAACTTGGGCTGAAGTACCTGGAGACTATTTTTCAAACAAGTGATGCTGCTGTGGTGTGCGGAGGTACAGGACTGTACATTAAAGCTCTTACAGAAGGGCTGGATGAGATGCCTGCGGTGGATGATGCGATTGAGGGGGAGGTGAATAAGCGTTTTGACGAGGAGGGTTTGGCCTGGCTGCAGGAAGCTGTGAAGGCGGAAGACCCTGAGTTTGCAGCATCAGGAGAGATGCAGAACCCAGCGAGGTTACTTAGGGCATTGGTGTTTGTCAGGTCCATAGGCGAGAGCATTACTAAATACCGGAGCGGTCAACGAAAGGAGCGAAGTTTTGATGTGGTGAAGGTGGGACTGGAACTGCCAAGGGAGGTGCTATACCAGCGGATAGACAAAAGGGTGGACGAGATGATGGAAAAGGGACAGGAGGCGGAAGCAAGAGGACTTTACCCTTATAAAGAACTAAAGAATCTGCGGACCGTGGGCTATTCAGAGCTCTTTGACTACTTCGATGGTAAGTGGAGCCTGGCGGAGGCGGTGAGTAAAATAAAGCAGCATACGAGGAACTACGCAAAGCGACAGCTTACGTGGTTTAAGAAGGATAAGGAAATGCATTGGCTGGAGGCGGACAGCGAAAATGTGGTGGATTGGATACTTAGCCTGAAATAATAAGTCCCGCCGGAGGGCAGGACTTTATTATAAATAAATTCGTTGAACGACTAGCTTTTTGGAGCTGCTGGCTTAGTGTCTTCTTTCTTAGCGTGGTCTTTAGCACAGTCTTTCTTGTCACCTTTCTTGCAACAAGCTTTCTTTTCGCTCTTCTTGCAGCAGGCTTTCTCACCTTTACCGCCATCGCAGGCGAATGATGCGCCAGCTATCATTAAAGCGCCAATAAGTAAAGTCAGTTTTTTCATTGTATAAGTTTTAAGAGTACTAAAGATACGAATTTATGGCAAATGAGCGAGTACAGTCATGCCGCCCTGCACAATATCGCCAATTTTAACATCTACCTTGGTCCCGAGGGGGAAAAATACGTCTACCCTTGAGCCGAAACGGATAAACCCGAACTCTTCATTCTGCTTTACGGGATCCCCTTCTTTAACATAGAAACAGATGCGCCTCGCCAACGCACCGGCGATCTGACGCATAAGCAACTCCATTTTCTCGTTGGCTATGACCAATGTGGTACGCTCATTCTCCGTGGAAGACTTGGGGTGCCAGGCCACGAGGTATTTCCCCGGGTGGTAC
>CAMPJV010000148.1 GCA_946886975.1 uncultured Taibaiella sp.
CTCCTATGATATGCCGCTGTAACTACTGTGATCCTACTGGTGGGAAGTTATGGTTAGAGCCTGTGATTTCTAATGAAAACAAGTGGTGGCATTTAACAAAGCAGGCATACCTTAAAAGACAAAGCCACCGCAAAGTGTGGCTTTTCTGATGGATATATTTTCTAACGTTCTACGATGTAGATATCTTCATTGTCCTTTTTCATCTTGTACTTTTCCCTGGCGTACTGCTCGAGACGCTCGGGATTGGTGGTGAGCTCCAGGTATTCTTTTTCCATGTCTGCAATCTCTTCGTTCAGGTAGGCGATGTTGCGCTCTGTGTCCTTCAGGGCGTTGTTACGCTCCTTCTGGGCAGTCCAGTTGTTCTGGTCGAAAAAGACCATCCAGGCGGCGAAAGCTATGCCGGTGACAAGGAATTTATTGGAAACAACCTTCCATAGTTTTTTCATAAGTGACTGATACTTACATCGAAATTACTCAAATAACCCTATTCTGCAAGCTTTACTATTTGCCGAACTTAAGACCTGTTGGGTAGTAAGCCGTTACGCCGAGCTCTTCTTCTATCCTCAGGAGCTGGTTGTACTTGGCCATACGATCAGAGCGGGAGGCTGAGCCGGTCTTTATCTGTCCGCAGTTGAGGGCCACAGCAAGATCTGCGATAGTGTAGTCTTCTGTTTCGCCTGAGCGATGGCTCATGACCGTGTTATAGCGATTGTGCTGAGCGAGTGTTACTGCATCGATGGTTTCGGAAAGAGTGCCGATCTGATTGACCTTTACCAACAGACCGTTTGCAACACCTTCTGAAATGCCCTTTTCGAGCTTCTTCACGTTGGTTACGAAAAGGTCGTCCCCTACGAGCTGCACCTTGCCTCCGACCGCTTCGGTAAGCATCTTCCAGCCAGCCCAGTCGTCCTCATTCATGCCATCTTCAATGCTAATTATCGGGTATTTCTTACACCATTTAGTCCAGAACTCGACCATTTCTTCGCTGCTCTTTTTTGCACCGTCGGACTTATGGAAGACATAGCTTTTAGACTTCTGATCCCAGAGTTCGCTGATAGCGGCATCCATAGCGATTGCTACCTGTTCGCCGGGCTTGTAACCGGCCTTCTCTATGGCTTTCAGGACAGTTTCGATTGCTTCCTCGTTGGACTGCATATCCGGTGCAAAGCCACCTTCATCACCTACGTTCGTTGAGTATCCTTTGTCTTTCAGAACACCTTTAAGCGTGTGGAATATCTCGACTCCCCAGCGAAGACCTTCGGAGAAAGTGGAGGCACCGACTGGCATTACCATGAACTCCTGGAAATCGATCTTATTATCCGCGTGAGCTCCTCCGTTTAAGATATTCATCATTGGCACGGGGAGGGTACGTGCGTTTGAGCCACCTACGTACCTGTAAAGTGGAAGACCTGTGGCTTGTGCCGCTGCTTTGGCTGAAGCTAGACTTACTGCGAGCAGTGCGTTTGCACCGAGCTTGCCTTTATTTTCTGTTCCATCCATTGCCAGCATAGCTTTATCGATGCCGCGCTGATCTGTGATGTCCCAACCATATAGTTCTTCTGAGATTGTGTCGGTTATATTCTCCACTGCCTTAAGGACTCCCTTTCCGAGGTAGACCTTTTTGTCTCCATCACGTAGCTCAACAGCCTCATACTTACCAGTAGAAGCACCAGAAGGCACTGCTGCGCGGCCCATGTAGCCATCGCTGGTGTGTACATCAACTTCTACGGTAGGATTGCCCCGGGAGTCGAGTATCTGCCGGGCGACGATGTTGGAAATGAAACTCATAAATGAATGGTTTGAATTTGGGCGCAAAGGTAATAGATTTCGGGAAGCATTTGGGAGCAGCGCGGGTAATAGAAATTTTCCTTTGAGGGTGAACAGGAGAGATTACTTTTGCGGCACATGATCTATCATTTTGTAGTAGGAGATATGGCTGCAGAGCCACTGAAAGAGGCGGTACTTTCGGAGCCATCCATGCAGGGAGAGGTGGTTGTATTGAAGGATATACTTCACGTGGGACCATTGCAGAAAGAAGAAGGCCAAACGTTCAGCGAACTTCGGACGGCCTTCTGGCAGAATGTGGTGGCCAATGAGAAGAACTTTGTGCCGGTGGATGATATGGAGCGGCTGCTGGAGATATCTGCTGCTATGTTTAAAGACGAAGAGATAAAAGCCTGGTTCTGGATGGCACCCGCGCCGGCTGATGTAAGTGCTTACCACTGGATGCTGCCATACCTGAGCAAACATATGGGGCGGTTCTATCTACTGAATATAACCGGACTCCCCTTCCTGGATGAGCAGGGGAAGATCTATTACCCAAAGAGCATAAGTGAGATACTACCAAAAGAACTGGTGAAGGCGAGGCGGCTTGCAAGGCTTGTGACGCATGCGGAGGTAGAAGTGGATACTGATGAATGGAGGAAGCTGGTGGAGGAAAATGCAGGGATCAGAGTGCATGAAGGGGGAAAGAGACTGACTTCAAAGACGGAAGATCACTACGACAATCAACTTCTGAGTTTTTGTTCGCAACAGTTCCAGAAGGCATCAAAGATAGTAAGGCAGGCGCTGAGCAAGTACCAGATACCCACCGGCGATGTGTACCTAGGGTGGAGGCTTAGGAAGCTGGCGGAGGAAGGGAAGATCGTGATACAGGGGGACAGCACAAGAGCACTGAATGAATATGACGTGAGGCTGCCAGGTGAAATAACTGAACAGGAGCCGGCGGCTGAGCAATCTGCGGAGTCATGACGATAACACCACTGGACATCTTCAATGAAGACGAGCGGGGATATGCGAGCGAGTATGAGCAAGACCGCACGGGCAAGCATATATTGGTCTTTACCAGAGCAGGTATTACCCGCGGGAGGCACTATCATAAAGGGCTGTCGGCGACCAAGAACCCCGAAATTATCGTGCTGATCTCAGGCACGTGCATCTTTACCTGGAGACATATCAATGAGCAAGAGGTGAAAAGCCAAACTGTAATAGCTCCGGCCAGGATAGAGATACCCGCTTTAATATGGCATGAACTGACGGCAGACACGGACTGCACCTTTATTGAATTCAACTCCAGGGAAGAGCATAGCGCTGACACTTTTTACAACTAGGAATTTCACATATCCAAAACGCTTAAAAGCAGCAATAAGCGTACCTTTGCAGCTATGCATTTTGATTTACCTCTGGCAGAGGAAAAGGTGAAGCAGCGCCAGGTGATCACACTACACCTGATAGTTAGTTTTGCTCTAATGACCACGGGGCTGTTCCTACTTTTACTCAAGTCATTTTTTAGCACATTACCGGCCGAGAAGGTAGCGTCATTGATGAGCTTTACGATTTCGAAAGGCTGGGGCATTGTGATCCTGCTGGCGGGAATGGGGTTGATGGCTGTGATACTGGCAAAAAGCCGCTGGCTAACCGACAAGAAGGTAAACAGGACTGTCAGAGCAGTTGAGCTTATGGTAATCTTATCTCTGTCCGCCTTTGCGGTGATGAACGAACTATATACCCCGGCGTTACTATACGGATTGATAGCAGCGGCTATACTGTTTGCTATATATTGGGAAAGCGTGAGTGACAATACACTGTACATACACATCAACGACAAAGGAATTAAGCTTCCATTGACATCAAGGAAGAAATTCGTGGAGTGGTGGGAGATAGAGCAGGTGCTACTGAGGTTTGGGATCTTAACTATCGACTGCCATGACAACAGACTTTTCCAGTGGAATATCGGATCGGTCAATTTTGACAAGGAAGAGCTAAAGCGGTTTTGCAGTGAACATATTGCGGCCAATAAAGAGAAGCGTAAGAAATATGCCTGGTAACGGGAAACCAGACGGGAAGCACATAATAATCATCTAGTAAACAGCAACAAGTGAGCTTACAACAATCGCCATACATCCTTTACTCTGACGGAAAGGGAAACATCTTTGAGGACACATCGCTATACGTGGTGGGAAGGTCGGGGTGGGATGCTTTGCCTGTTCCTCTTGATGAATGGATTGAGCTGCCATCAGGAGGATCTCTATACGAGCTGCCGGGAAGACGTGGCATAGGTATAGATGTGAAGACTGGTGAGATGAGGCTTTGTGAAAAGGGGTGGGCTGTGGCTGCGTTTATTCCACCTGCTCATACAGGGTATTACCTCGCTGCCTTTGAAAGCTTACCAGATGCGGAGACATTGCCACTGTTTTGCTACACTGCAGTGGGATGGCAGAATGATAAGACATATGTTCCCGCGACAAGAATAGAACAGGACATAAGGCAGGAGGCGAAGGGGTATGACGAAAACCAGGTGAAGGAAGGCGTAGCCCATCTGTTAGAGGCATATCCTCATAACCGGCTAGTGGAGCATCTTGCAAACAATTGTGCGCTTACTTACCACTGCCCCGCAGCGAGGAACTATTTCATTGGGAGGTGGGAATGTCCGATCCCTTCGTCGCCAGCCTGCAATGCGAACTGTGTGGGGTGCATCTCCTTTCAGCCGGAGGACGAAACAATTGTTTCATCGCAGGACCGTTTATCCTTTAAGCCAACTGCTGCGGAAATAATAGAATATACTGTACCACACCTCGAGACTGCGCCCTACCCTATTGTGAGTTTTGGTCAGGGATGTGAAGGAGAGCCCTTGCTGATGGGAGAAACTATAAGGGAAGCTATCCTCGAAATCAGGAAACACACGAAGAAAGGAAGCATCAATATCAATACCAACGGAAGCAAGCCAGACGTGGTGGAGAAACTTATGAAGGCTGGTCTGGATAGTATAAGAGTGAGCCTGAACTCTGTGAGAAAGGAAGTGTATACCCCCTACTATCTTCCGAACAACTATCAATTTGAGGATATCATAGAAAGTCTGCGAGTAGTAAACAGGTATGGCGGATGGACATCTATCAACTACTTTACCTTTCCTGGCATGACTGATAGCGTTGCAGAATATGAGGCGCTACGAGAAGTGATCAAGGATACGAACCTAAGTATGATACAGTGGAGAAACTTTAATATTGACCCGGACTGGTACCTAGGGAAAATAGGAGTGACGGACACGGGGGAATGTCTGGGAATAAAGCAGCTAATGGAACTGATCCATGAGGAGTTTCCGAAGGTGAAGTTCGGTTACTTCAATCCCCCGAAGGAAAGAATGGAGAACTACGATAGTGACTTTGCTCATTAGGAATTAACGTTCCCAATTATGAAAAAACAGGCTGTTTTGTGCTATGTCTGAGAGACTAATAGTATCTTCATAATCTTGGGGATATCGAATAAAGGATGATGTATGACTACTGCAACTGAACAACGCATTAATATCAAGGCAACGGCCTGGACTGTCGGAGTACATGTATTGCTGTTGTTGCTATTTGCATGGATAAGTTATTCCATTCCTTCGCCAGCACCAATAGAAGAACTCGGCATGGAAGTGAATCTGGGCACCAGTGATGACGGGAGCGGAACAGATCAGCCGATGGCAGTTGATGCACCTTCCTCGATTGCAGTAGCAGCCAGACCGCGAGCTTCCGCACAACAGAACATGGCAAGCAGGGAGATGATGACTTCGGATGATCCTGACGCACCGGCGGTAGCACCTGTGAACCGAAACACAAGTACCACCAGAAATAGCAATCAAGCAACGGACACAAGAAGACCAAATAGTCAGCAAACTAACAATACAGCCACTGCCCGCCCGCAACAACCGAGGTATGTATACCAGGGGTCGACCGGGCCAGGGGGAAACAATGCTGCAACGAACCAACCGGGCACAAGTGAAGGAAACACCACCGGTAATGGAGATCGCGGAGTACCGGGAGGTACGCCGGGTGCAAGTAACTATACAGGCAGCCCGGGGAATGGGACAGGAGGAATAAATCATACGTTGTCTGGCAGGAACATATCGCCGAGGCAGTTTGTTGCCGAATTTAACGAAGGCGGGAAAGTGGTAATCAAAGTAACGGTAGACAGAGACGGGAATATTATAGATAAAAGAATTAAGAGCTCTCCTAACAGAACGCTTAGCAATATTGCTTTGCAGAAGCTGAGCCAGGCAAAGTTCAGTCCGAACAAAGATGCGGCTCCGCAACAATTCGGAGAGATTACCATAGTCTTTAAAAGCAGATCCTGATGGGGGCTAGTACAGCTTACCGGGAAACAATGGCCTATCTATATGAACGCTTGCCCATGTTTTCCAGGCAAGGAAAGGCAGCCCTCAAGCCTGATCTCACAAATACACTGAAGCTCTGTAAGGCGCTGGATGATCCGCAGGAGCAATTCAAGTCAATACATATTGCAGGCACTAACGGGAAGGGAAGTACCAGCCATATGATGGCGGCGGTGCTGCAGGAACATGGATATAAAATAGGTTTGTACACTTCTCCGCATCTGATAGATTTCAGAGAACGCATACTAATTAATGGAAAGGCGGTAAGTGAGGACTGGGTGGTGGCGTTTGTCGCGAAACACAAGGAAATCATTGAACAAATACAACCCTCCTTCTTCGAGATCACCGTTGCCATGGCGTTCCAGGTATTCAAAGAAGAAGAGGTAGACATTGCAGTAATAG
>CAMPJV010000149.1 GCA_946886975.1 uncultured Taibaiella sp.
GGCGCTAAGTGTCAAAACACATGCCACATCATCATTCTCTTCGATTTTCGCACAGTTTGACACCACTATAAAAATGGAGTTCGGCTCTGATACCTCAGAAATGAAAAGATTGGACTTCGCAGCAAACTTTAATGCAGGATACGAACTGGATATGGGATTGTTCGTGCGTGTTGGCTACTATCTTGGGCTAGCCAATCTTTCAAATAATTCCTCTACTGCCGATGATAAAATGAAAAACAGAGCTTTTCAGATTACGTTAGGTTACCTTTTAGGGCGACGTAATGATTACTAGGGTTCGTGTGATCTCTTTAGATGGCGGCAACATATGCCGCCATTTTTATTCTACCCTGTTCATCTGGCAACTCACCCTGACAAGCCTCGATATTATCCCTCATATGGTCAGGGTTGCCTGTGCCGGGGATAACGCAGGTAACGGCAGGGTGAGCGATAATAAACTTCAGGAAGAACTGACCCCAACTTCCGATCCCGTGATCTGACGCCCACACAGGTAGAGGCTGATCTCTTACGGCGGCCATTAACTTGCCCTCACCAAGTGGCCTGTTGATCAGGGTTGCTATGCCTTTGTCGGCAGCTGCCGGTAAGAGACGCTTCTCTGCATTCCTGGCCGTGATAGAATAGTTGAACTGAACGAAATCAAGCGACACCTCCCCTATGATCCGTACCAACTCATCGTGCATGGCATCGGTATAATGTGTGATGCCAATGTACCTGACTTTGCCGGACTCTTTCCAGTCCCTCAGGGTTTTCAGATGAGTCTTCCAATCCACGAGGTTATGAATCTGCATGAGGTCTATGCTGTTGCGCTGCATCAGGCGCATGGATTCATTCATTTGATGTATGCCAGCTTCGCGACCTTCCGTCCATACCTTAGTCGCATAGAATAAGTCATCACTTGTCTTGAGTCCTGAAGTGAGCTGTCCAATGACTTCTTCTGCACGACCATACATGGGAGAAGAATCTATGAGTGTACCACCACCATTGTGCATCAAGGCTATGACCTCACCCAGCCTGGTCATGCTGGTTGCGTCGCTGGCATCAAAAGCTTTCCATGTACCGATACCCATGACGGGCAGTAGCTCTTTTGTCGAAGGAATTTCTCTGAAAATCATAGCACGAACAGTTTGATTGGATAAAGGGGAAAGCTGCTACTCCAGGCTCAGCAACGTACGGTCTTCTTCTTTCTCCCGAGGTTCCCTTTCTGCCTTACCTTCTCTATATAAACAGGAATTGATGGGACCTTACAAGCTGTGTCGCCCATGTTGACCTTGACGGTTCCAATTCTGTTACCAAGATCAATAGTATAGTCCGTGAGTGAAGGGATATAGGCACCGACTGCAATTACAAACCCGTTCATTACATATCGTACCCGATCAGGAACACTATGAATCTCGCGTTCAACCCTGTCAAGCAAACTGCGGATCAGTTCCTTATCGATTGCTTCGTCGGGCTGGAGCGAAACGATGCCCGATAAAGTGGACCAGCCGACTGTGGCAAGGCGCTCATCCGGATTATCAATCCATTCCAGGGCAAGCTCTTTTCCGTACTTGCTTTCGGCGGAAACCCATGCAACTGTATACTCACTCAACATGGACCAGTAAGCATTATCAGCCCAGCGTTGAAGATCACTTTTGGTCATCTTGGTTTCATCGGCAATCAGACCAGCGAGGTACATTGCATCTGACACCCCGGAATCATAAAGCTCTATTGCAAGCTGGTGATCCTTCTTAACTATCTTTTGGATCTTTTTAAGCTCCTCGATTTTCACCCCATAGAAAGGTTCCCGAGCCCCATGCTTCAGCAGGACCTTTTTGGTGCTCTCACTTCCAAGTGTCTTCAATTTTCCAAGAATCTCGTTCGCAGTCATGCTCCTTTTATTTCGCAGCAAAATTACGGAGTATACAGGATACTGACTATCTCTTCAGCATACAGTTGAATGCCCTATTAAGCTCCAGACCATCTCTTTCATCAAGGTCGACCTCAAAACTATCCTCCCTGGAGGTAATCCTTATAGCAGTTAGCTTTTTCTTCTGCAGAAGCGTCCTGAATTCCTTGCTGGCCAATCCACCAGTAACATAGACGATTGACTGTCCTTTACAGTTGATTTTTGCCTGGTTGTGAAGGCTGAACCGCTCCTTATGGTCGAAGATGAAGTAGAGCATCCCCTTCTCATCTGTGCAGCCAAAGGTCTGGTTCCTGACAGTGGCATCAAGGATGATTGACTTATTTCGTGTGGGAAGTACCTGTAAAGTAACTGTGCCGTTGCCGGGACTTTCCTTTACAATCGGACGAGTCATTGATAGTTCTTCGACATCAGTAAACTTGTCTTTCCGGATAACAATAAATGAGTCGCAATTCTGCGCGGCACAGGTGGCCGCCCAGCATAAAAATGGTAACAGGATAAGCGCTTTCACAGATGCAAGATATTACGATTGACGGGAACTGGCAATTGTTTGACAAACAAACATCTATTTCATGCCAGCCAGGACATTGACCGTCTTCCAATTGCGCGTGGTGGCTGAAACCTTCAGCTTACTTTCAAAGAGATTATTATTGAGCTTTGCATTCCCATAGCCGTTGGGGCAATAAAAATAGATCGTGGTGCCAGAGATTATGAACCTTTCCGGAGCATAGCTTAAGTCATTCACTTTTTCAAGCTGCGCTTTGTCCGGCTCCTTAGCAAGGAAGATCACATAGTTCTTTTCCAGTTCCAGCCCCTTTTCTTTCAAGAAGGGATTTTCAGCGATGATCCGCTCCAATTCCGCTTTAGTCCTTATCTGAACGGGAACGTCAAATCCGAAGTTTTCAGCGATTGCCTGTTCAAGATTGGCAATTAGCTTTTTGACAGGAGTCTTCTTATGGTAGAATACCACATTTCCGCTCTGTATGTAGGTTCTTACATTTTCAAGGCCAAGGCCTTCATACACCTCCTTCAACTCCTTCATGTTTACCTTCTTCTGGCCGCTTACATTTATGCCACGGAGAAGTGATATATATGTTTCCATCTCTTATCGCTTATCCTCGTCCAGCAATGCGTAAATAAAACCGTCGGACCAGCCGTTCTTCAAAGGAAGGAGCTTTCGCTTCCTACCCTCCTGCACCATGCCAACCTTTTCCATTACTCTTATCGAGGCTGTGTTATCGACGGCTGTTCCGGCCTCTATCCTGTGAAGTCCCAGGTCAACAATGCCAAAGTCTATGATCCTTAGCAGCGCCTCTGTTGCATAACCCCGGTTCCAATGCTCTTTAAAGAGTTTATACCAGACCTCCGCCATCCTGTACTTAGGTTTACCGCAGCGAAGTCCTATAAGACCTATAAAATGGTTTTGCTCCATCAGCTCAATAGCGAAGACCCAGAGAGACCGATTGTTGGCTTCACGGATCCAATCCATAAAGACAGTCTCGGTCTCGCGCATACTCTTAGGTATGCCAAGCGTATTAAATTCATCCGTTTCCCTCTGTGAGTGAAGCGTATGAATCTTTTCAAGATCATCGGGCTGGATGGCCCGAAGCAACAACCTTTCTGTGTGAAGTACCATAGTAACGGTGAAGTAGGGTAATCAAAAGTAGATGACATCAAATATAATGTTTTAGGAACTTAAAGCTTGTGATCGCCACTTGCATTCGTTACCACAATTCCTGTATCTTCCCTTCAAATTAATGCAATGACTGATTTCTTAGCAACGATAAAGTCCGGTTACAGTTTCAAGGGGGAGTCAATAAAAATAGGAAGAGCCATGCAGGAAGGCAAGGTAGTAGCTGACGCTGACGTATTCCTTCCGCTCAGGACGATGAACAGGCACGGTTTAATAGCAGGAGCAACGGGTACAGGTAAGACCAAGACGCTGCAGGTGCTGGCAGAGGCGCTGAGCGATGCGAGTGTACCGGTACTGCTTATGGACATTAAAGGAGACCTAAGCGGGATAGCCAGACCAGGCACCAGTAACATACATATAGAGGAGCGGATAAAGAATCTTGGCATAGGATACAACCCAGAGCAGTTCCCTGTTGAATTGCTTACAATAAGCGATGAGAAGGGTGTAAGACTTCGCGCCACGGTGAGCGAGTTCGGCCCAATATTGCTATCCAAAATACTTGGGCTGAATGATACACAGGGCGGGCTTGTTGCCATGATATTCAAGTACTGTGACGATACGAAATTGCCTCTCCTCGACCTAAAGGATTTCATCAAGGTGCTGCAATACGTAGGTGGTGAAGGTAAGGCCGAACTGGAGAAGAGCTACGGCAAAATCTCCACAACAAGCACCGGAACGATACTCCGGAAGGTGATAGAACTGCAGCAACAAGGAGCAGACCTGTTCTTCGGCGAAAGAAGCTTTGAAGTGGAGGATCTAATGAAGATAAGTGATGACGGAAAGGGGATGATCAACGTCCTGAGAGTAACAGACCTTCAAGACAGGCCAAAGCTATTTTCGACCTTTATGCTGCAATTGCTGGCTGAACTCTATGCAATAAGCCCGGAGGAGGGAGATCTTGATAAGCCAAAGCTCGTTATGTTCATTGACGAGGCCCACCTTATTTTCCAGGAGGCTAGCGACGCCTTACTACAACAGATAGAAACCGTAATAAAGCTGATACGCTCTAAAGGGATAGGAATTTACTTCGTTACTCAAAACCCTATGGATGTTCCGCCATCGGTGCTTGGCCAGTTAGGACTGAAAGTACAACATGCGCTAAGGGCTTTTACTGCAGCAGACCGTAAAACAATAAAGCAGGCCTCTGAAAACTACCCTGAGACAGACTTCTACAAAACACAGGACCTGATCACTCAATTAGGCACCGGAGAAGCATTAGTGACTACCCTGAATGAGAAGGGCATTCCCACTCCACTGGTACATACAATGCTTGTGCCTCCCAGAAGCAGGATGGATGTGCTAACGGAAGCGGAGATAGATGATATAGTGACCGGTAGCAGGCTGGCTGCCAAATATAATAAGGCAGTAGATACGGAAAGCGCTTATGAAATATTGACAGGGAAATTGGAGGAAGCCGCAGAAAGGTCGGAGGAACAGGCAGTGGAGAGGGAGACAACAAAGACCGCAAAGAAAGAAAAGACCATTCTGGACAATCCGCTGGTACGGAGTGCGGGGCGAACTGCAGTCACAATGATAACCAGAAGTCTATTGGGAGCACTTGGACTAGGCGGAAGGAGTAAGCGCCTGTGGTGATTTAGCTCCACCAAATCAACTGCGTCAACTTATTTGGCTCTCATCGTGTTGCCTTTCTGATACTGTTGAAGTCTGGGGCGCCTTCCATCTGGCCCGTTGAGCTTTTGGTATGGATTACAGACGGGTCTTTGCGGCAGGTTTGGCATGTACATGCCACCACTTAAGCAGGAGTTGGATTGGCCGAGTCAGAGCATATTGAACCTTCCCAGGTGGAAAATGGTGACCGTCTATGACTTCATGTTTGTAAACTGTAGCGGAATGTCGAGTGCGCTATTTTTGCACAGTTGGATCACATCCTGCAAATCGTCTATTTTCTTGGCTGTGACTCTTATGATATCATCCATTATTGCAGGCTGCACCTTCAGGCCACTATCCTTTATTAACTTCACTATTTTCTTCGCCATGTCTTTATCGATACCATTCTTTACAGGAACAGTCTTACGAATGAACTTGCCGGAGCCTGTATACTCTTTGCTCAGGTCAAAAGCATTACTTTCCAAGCCCTGGCGCATGGATTTGGTAAGAAGGATATCCTCTACCTGTTTCAGCTGCATGTCACTTTCTACCTCAAGGTTTATGACCATATCCTTTTTGTTCAGCTCCATAGTGACGTGGGAACCTTTGAAGTCATAACGGTTGTCGATCTCCTTTTTTGCAACATTGATTGCGTTATCAAGTGTCTGGAGGTCTACTTTAGATGCGATGTCAAATGATGGCATAGATTGGCTGTTTGCTTAACGAGGACACTAAATTAAACAATGCAAGCAAAGAAAAGAATAAGGCAGATAGGCAATAAGATATTTCAATTTGCAGAGCCATCCTTCCGAAGTAGTCTCTAAGGTCAAGGAACCAGCGGCTTTACATCCGGCCTGCCTCTTCAGAACTGGTCTGACGCTGAGTATTGCTGTCCGATACTCTACCGAACTTATACGTGAAGCCAAGGGCGACCTGCTGAGTATTCCACTTACTGGAGAGTGCACTTTCCACGCCGTTGTAGTTCATTGTGGATGTCACGCGATTCATATCGAAAGGATCATCTATCGACAGGCGGAGAGTGGCGTTCTCTTTCCAGAACCTCTTCGACACATTGAATCCGAGCCACTGACGAGGGCCATAGAGATCTAACAGGTTTTGTAGGTCACCCTGGGCGAAGTGGTAGGAAGTATCAACAGTCCAGCCTTTGCTGAGGTTGAGCTCATTCTCAATGGAGAAATAGAACCCGGTAGCAGACGTGACCGCCTTATGGCGATCTATGTCATCGTAAGCGTTATAGTTCACCCCTACCGTTGGAGAACATCTCCACCGCTTGAGGAACTGTTTGCTTGCATTAAGC
>CAMPJV010000150.1 GCA_946886975.1 uncultured Taibaiella sp.
ACTTGAACTAGTACAAGATCGGTGCTATCAAAATTGTCGAAAGCGACGCTTACGCCGAATGTTTCACATACTGCAGTCCTACAGGAAGTAAAAGCTATTATAGCGAATAAGGGTACAAGAAGTAGTATTCTCATGGTCTACGCTCAAGGAGGTTTACGGGTGTACTCATTAACTAAGACGAGAGGTGAGACACAAACCTTTGTTCCATTCTAGACCTGCTTCAGTTCACCGACTAAGTCTTGCAGCACTTTCTTTGCGTCGCCGAAGAGCATGGAGGTTTTGGGTTTGAAGAAGAGCTCGTTTTCGATGCCGGCGTAGCCTGGCTTCATGCTGCGCTTGTTGACTATTACGTGGTCTGCTTTTTCTACTTCCAGGATAGGCATGCCGTATATTGGGCTGGATGGGTCTTCCTTGGCGGCTGGGTTGACTACGTCGTTGGCGCCGAGGATGAGGACTACGCTTGTTGAGCCCATCTGGTCGTTAGCGTCCTCCATTTCCTTGAGCTTGTCGTAGGAAACGTCAGCTTCGGCAAGGAGTACGTTCATGTGGCCAGGCATACGACCTGCTACGGGGTGGATGCCGTAGCTTACTTCGACACCTTTATCTTCCAATATCTTTTCCAACTCGTGGCAGGCGTGCTGGGCTTGGGCTACTGCGAGACCATAACCTGGTATGATCATTACCTTGGATGCGTAGGCCATGAGTGTTGCAGTATCGTTCATGGATATCTCCCGGACGTGGCCCTGCTCTTTGGAGCCACCAGTGACACCAGCTTTTTGTCCGCCAAAGGAACCAATGAGAACGTTCTTGAGCGAGCGGTTCATGGCCTTGCACATGAGCATGGTAAGGATGGTACCGGCAGAGCCTACCAGGATACCACCCGTGAGCATGACAGGATTATCATAAAGGAAGCCACCGAAGGCGGCGGCAACACCAGTGAATGAGTTGAGCAGTGAGATGACAACGGGCATATCTGCACCTCCGATGGGCATAACGAATACTATTCCATAAATAGCTGCAAGGGCAAGGATGCCATAGAAGAGAGCAGGTGCCTGAGAATAGCCACCGATCAGCATGATGGCCATAACGATGATACCAGCAAACAATACGAAGTTGAGTACCTGCCCACCGGGAATGGTTCTGTCCTTAATGCTTCCATTGAGCTTGCCCCAGGCGATGATGCTACCCGCAAAGGAGACAGTGCCGATGATCATTCCCAGTACAATGACCAGGAACATGCCTGTGGTGGGGGATGGATTGTGATGGTACTCGACTATAGATATGAGCATGGCGCAGGCACCTCCCATACCGTTGAAGAGACTTACCATTTCGGGCATTGCTGTCATCTGGACTCTTTTGGCCGCCATTGTGCCTACGACTGTGCCTATAATAAGGCCGCCGAAGATCCAACCATAGTTGCCCAAGACAGCATCGTTGTGGTCCCTATAGAGAAAGATCGTGGCAAGGATGGCTATTGTCATCCCGAAAGCTGCAATGAGGTTTCCTCTGCGAGCGCTGTCAGGATGAGAGAGCATCTTAAGACCAACAATGAATGTGATTGATCCGATGAGATAGCTTAACGGTAATAACATATTTCAACTTTTAAATTCCAAATAACAAATTCCAAATTCCAAAAGCAACGAGTATTACCCTTGTTTTTCTAGAAGTCTGAGCCCAAAGGGTTATTCTCTTAGTTCTTTATTGTTTCTGCCGTTTGGTTTTGAAGTACTTTATTTATAATCGCGGAAAGAATTCTTCTCAGTTCTACAACTTCTCTTTTTAGTTTGTCTAACTCGGTGTCTGCACCATATGTAAGTAGTTCTAACCAGTATTGTGTTTCTTTGGCCTCTTTTCTGGCAATCCTCAATCTCATTATTAGATCTTGCTTACCCAGCTTCTCGTTTGCTTCAATATAGTTTGCGCCTACTGATGAAGATGAACGTATAATTTGACTGATGTAAACTTTATTAACTGAATCAAATTTTAGCTGCCGACAATAGTCTCTAACATCCTTTGCGAAAGTTAGGCATCGTTGCTCAAGTTCATTCATGACACCACTCTTGGGATTTGGAATCTGTAAATTGTTATTTGTTCTTCTTTTTCTTCTTGTCGAACATTTCAAGCATCCTGTCTGTTACTACGAAACCGCCTACTACGTTGAGGGTGCCTAGTATTACAGCTAAGAAGCCAAGAGTGAGAGCGAGGTAGTCATCTGAGGGGGCCTGGCCCATGACTATGATGGCGCCAATGATGACTACTCCGTGAATCGCGTTGGCTCCACTCATAAGAGGGGTGTGCAGCACTGACGGCACGCGGGAGATGACCTCGATGCCAAGGAAAATGGAAAGGATGACAATGGTGAGCAGCCGGTAGGTGGCCGCATCCGTAAATATCTCTGATATACTATCCATGGTTATGAATTATGCGTTGGCTTTTGAAGGTACTAGGGACTGGATGCGGTCATTGACGATCTTGCCGTCGAAGACTATGCAGGTGCCCTTGACTATATCATCTTCCCAATTCAGGTTGATGCCGCCTTCTTTGTTGATGATCAGCTTGAGGAAGTTGAGTACGTTCTTGCTGTATAGCTTGCTGGCATCGGAAGGCATTGTGGCGGGGAGCGTGGACGTGCCGATGATGGCCACGCCGTGGTGCATAACCGTCTTGTTGTTTTCCGTGAGCTCTGTATTGCCGCCTGTGGAAGCTGCAAGATCTACTATGACTGAGCCGGGGCGCATGTCCTCGAGCATCTGAGTGGTGATCAGTATAGGGGCTTTTCTGCCGGGTATCTGAGCTGTGGTTATAATTATGTCTGCCTTGCGAGCATGCTCGTGGATCTTAGCCTTTTGCTTTGCCTGGAACTCTTCGCTTTGCTCTACTGCATAGCCGCCAGCTTTGGAGGCATCGGCTGCGCCTTCTACCTCGACGAACTTGGCACCAAGACTCATCACCTCCTCCTTAACGGCAGGGCGGGTGTCGAACACCTCTACTACAGAACCCAGACGACGGGCGGTGGCGATGGCCTGAAGGCCTGCGACACCTGCACCGAGTATCAGAACCTTTGCTGGAGCGATGCTACCGGCTGCGGTCATGAACATGGGGAAGTAGCGACTATAACTGGTAGCGGCAAGAAGTACCGCCTTATACCCTGCGATGTTGGCCTGGGAACTGAGGACATCCATACTCTGCGCGCGGGTGGTACGTGGAATGGTATCCATGCTGAAGACGGTGAGGCCCTTGTCTGCCCACTGAGACATAAGCTCAGGATTGAAGAGGGGCTGATAGACACCGAGGACAGCAGCTGCAGGCTTGAGGCCAGAAGGAAGATTGTCGGGCTGGATGGTGAGCATTATATCTGCTTCGCGGGCAATGGTTGCTTCATCTTTTATAACGGCACCAGCATCTTCATAGGCGTTATTATTAAAGAAAGCCGTAAGGCCTGCTCCATCTTCCACCCACACTGTAACGTTCATTTTCACTATGGCAGCCACCACCTCCGGCACAAGCGAGACGCGGGTTTCCGGAGCCTGCTCTTTCAATACACCTATGATCATATGTTGCTGAAATTCGTTTAAGAGATTAGAAAAATAGTTCTTTTTAGCTCAATGTCAAAAGGATATGGTAAAAAGTAGGGATGCGGCTGGGGAAAAGGGTGCCTGGGGAGAGCAGGAAGGAGCTTTCCGGAGGTGGGGGCCGGCTGATTTCCCCCTACCCTTATAGAGACCTTATAGAGACCTTTTAGAGACCTTATAGAGATGCAACTTCGGTGGTACTCCCAGGTAGATGGCTTCTTCCTTCATTGAAGAGGCACTCCGGATTCTCGCACGAACTCCTGGAACCAGGAAGTGTTTTAAGGCGCACCATACCTAAACATCCAGCAGGCGACCAGCCATTGGCAAGTGCAATAGGAAAGAGTAGCCTTTCATTTTTATAACAATGACAAAGGAATATTTGAGGTAAATTTGAAGTGCTTAATGCAGGTTATGACCGAGATAGTAATTGATAACAAAAAGTATTACCTCGTACCTGAGAAGGAATACTTGACTCTCCAGAGGAAGGCTGCCCTTAAAACCAAGCCTGAAAAGACGCTTTCTTTGAAAGAAGCGCGCATCCATTCCAAGCAGCTCATAAGCAAATGGGCAAAAGAGAAGTAGTAATAAAGTAATCCGTTGCTGAAAGTATTGCGGAAATCGCCTGGTTTATCGAATCAAAGGGACTAGTAAAGACTGCTGAGAAACTTGCGGACAATGTCTATGACTTTATTGAAAGCTAGCAGATGACAGGCGAAGGCTATCAGTCTGTCGGGATCCAGCCCGGGCAGAGATTGGCTACAAGTGCATTGCCTATAAAAGAAAATATACAATTGTGCTTCTCGAATCTGATGAGGATGTGACAATATGCGAGTTTATCCCTTCCAGACTTATCTCGTGGTAAATAATACTAGGCTTACCTTTGCCGACCGTTAGGAAATTCACCAACGGTCAAATCAGTATATTAATACATGCATTACGTTTCGGTAGAGGGAATTAGTAAGAGTTATGGGGTGAAGCCACTGTTTCAGAACATTTCGTTCCACATAAGCGAGGGAGATAAAATAGCGCTGGTCGCTAAGAACGGGAGCGGGAAATCTACCCTGCTGAAGATACTGTCGGGGAAAGAGACAGCTGAGAGTGGGAAGGTGTGGATACATAAGGACGTGACGGTGGCGCTGTTTGAACAGGAGCCGAAGTTCAACGAGGAGATGAGCGTGCTGGATAATATCTTTCATCATGACCATCCTATTATCAATGCTATCAAGCATTTTGAGGCAATGAGTGAGGAGCATGACGTGGAGGGACTGGGGGAGGCCATTATCAGGATGGATGAACTGAATGCATGGGACTTTGACACCAAGGTGAAGCAGATATTGGGCAAGCTAAATATTCACCATTTGCAACAGCCGGTGAATACATTATCCGGAGGGCAAAGAAAGAGAGTGGCGCTTGCGCAGACTTTGATAGATATAGGATTTGAGCATAAACATGTGCTGCTGATAATGGATGAACCGACCAATCACCTGGACGTAGAAATGGTGGAGTGGCTGGAACATTACCTGAACCAGGAGAAGGTGACCCTGCTGATGGTAACCCACGACAGGTACTTCCTGGACGCTGTGTGCGAGGAGATATGGGAACTGGACGGGAGTGAGCTGTATGAGATAAAGGGAGATTATGAGAATTACCTGGAGAAGAAAGCGGCGAGGATAGAGAGTCAGCAGGCAAGCATAGATAAAGCCCGAAACGAATACCGGAAGGAACTGGAGTGGATGAGGAAACAGCCGAAGGCCAGGACTACAAAGAGCAGGAGCCGGGAGCAGAACTTCTACGAGGTAGAAGGAAGAGCGAAGCAAAAGATAGAAGACAACAAGGTGGAGCTGCAGATGAAGATGAACCGCCTGGGCGGGAAAGTGGCGGAACTAAAGAAGGTATATAAGAGCTATGGGGAGAAGGTGATACTGAAGGGATTTGACTATACATTTAAGAAGGGTGAGCGCGTGGGTGTAGTTGGGAAGAATGGTGCGGGTAAGTCTACCTTCCTGGAGATGCTACAGGGGAATGAGCCTGCGGACAGCGGGAAGATCAATATAGGAGATACTGTCGTATTCGGGAACTTTTCCCAGCAAGGGCTGGAGATAAAGGAGGATATGAGGGTGATAGAGTATGTGAAAGATATAGCTGAAAGCTTTCCGCTGGCGGGAGGTGGCACATTGAGTGCGGCGCAATTCCTGGAGCTATTTCTATTTACACCTGAACAACAATATACCTACCTATCGAAGCTAAGCGGAGGGGAGAAGAAGAGACTACAATTGTTAGCCATTCTGTTTAAGAACCCGAACTTCCTGATACTGGATGAACCCACCAATGACCTTGACCTGCCTACCCTATCGGTGCTGGAGAACTTCCTGAGCAACTATCAGGGCTGTTTACTTATAGTATCGCACGACAGGTATTTTATGGACAGGCTGGTTGATCACCTGTTCGTGTTTGAGGGTGATGGCATAGTGCGTGACTTCCCCGGAAACTATACGCAGTACAGGATATGGCTGAAGGAATTTGAGAAGGAGAAGCAGCATGCAGAAAGGGCAGGTAAGAAATCGGACAGGAGTGAAGAGTATATGGTGGGCGGACATTCATCTACTGCGCACGAGGTGAAGAAGGATGTGCCGCAGCAAAGCGCTGTTGCAGAGAAGAAGAAGAAGCTATCGTACAAGGAGCAGAGAGAATTTGAACAGCTGGAGAAGGAGATACCCGCGCTGGAGCAGGAGAAGGCGGACGTTTCTGAGAAGATGGCTACGCCTAACCTGCCATACGATGAACTGCAGAAGCTGAGCGCACGTATTACTGAAGTGACCCAACTGCTGGAGGAAAAGGAGCTTAGGTGGCTGGAGTTGAGTGAGCTGCAATAGTAGTTGAGGAGTGGAGAAGTTGAGAAGTTGAGA
>CAMPJV010000151.1 GCA_946886975.1 uncultured Taibaiella sp.
TAATACGAAAGCCTAAGAGCGCAAAGGAATCTGTTATGAAAAACATCTAAGCTCCGGGCTCATCGCCTGGCAGCCTGCCGCCGAGACCTTCTGTACTTTCGTCGTCATCCATTGTGTTATAGCCTTCCTCTCCTTTTAGACTTGTCTGCTCCATATGGCTGGTCTTGCCCTGATCACCTTTGTCTTTCAAGGGGCTGCTGCTTTCCTGGTTGCCTGCTTCTTTGGGTAGGTTTCCCTGTTCGTCCTTGCGGAAGGAGTTGGCGGTGCCTGTCTCGGGATTGTTCTCTGTTTTTCTTTCGGACATGATGTTGGCTTTGTTAGTTCGGCAATAAGACTGTGCCTGCACAAGTTCGACCCTGCTCTTTATCTTTGCAGCCGTTTATGCTTGAGATAGACCTGGAGGGAGAACGGCTGCTACTATTACCTGAAAGAGCAATTTGGTGGGAATCTGTAAAGACATTGATCGTATCTGATCTTCACTGGGGAAAGAGTGCGCACTTCAGAAAGCATGGGATAGCGATACCGGCTGATACACAGGATAAGGATGAACTGAGGCTGGCTGGATTGCTTAGGACGTATAACGCAGAGCGGCTTATTATAGCCGGCGATATGTTCCACAGCAAGACGAATAACCAGGTGGAGATATTTTCTCACTTCAGGGATGCGCATAAAAGTGTGCATATAGACCTGGTTATTGGCAATCATGATATACTCAAGTCTGATCAGTACGATAAATGGAATCTTGCGCAGCACCAGGACTGCTTTAATGTTGGTCCATTCTGTATTGCGCACGATATGATCGAGGATTCAGAGCGATTTGTGCTGCATGGACATGTGCATCCTTCGCTGAGAATAAAAAGCAAGGGAAGCAATCAACCAACGATAAAGCTTTGCTGTTTCGCTGAAGGAAAGGACAGAATGATATTGCCTGCTTTTGGTCACTTTACGGGCACGCATGAAGTGGAAGCAAAGGACTACAGGCACCTGTATCTTATTGCAGAAAATAAAGTAATAAAGTGGAAGTAGGAATACAGTCGAAAGCACTGCGGTTACTGATTATATCCAACCTAAGTGATCACTAAAATTTACTGCGAATCAGGTAATTAACCCTTTTTCCTTAGGTTTGCACCCTAAATTGAAAAAATGCATCAATCCGTATTCGACCATATGCAGCAAATGGGTCATGAGCAAGTTGTTTTCTGCCATGATCCGCACTCTGGATTAAACGCAATTATTGCAATCCACAACACTACATTAGGACCAGCCCTGGGTGGCACTCGTCTGTGGAATTACAACAGTCATGAAGATGCAATAATAGATGCTCTGCGACTGAGCCGTGGGATGAGCTATAAGGCTGCAATTAGCGGACTGAACCTTGGAGGTGGTAAAGCAGTGATCGTTGCTGATCCTTCTATGAAGAGCGAAGCTTTGTGGCGCCGGTATGGAAAGTTTGTAGATAGTTTGAACGGGAAGTACATCACCGCAGAGGATGTAAATACATCTGCACGTGACATGGAATACATTGCCCTGGAAACTGAACACGTAACAGGAGTGCCTGAGTATATGGGCGGTAGCGGAGACCCTTCTCCTTTTACGGCCTATGGAGTGTTCATGGGTATGAAGGCATCTGCTAAGAAAGCGCTCGGCAGCGATAGCCTGTCCGGCAAAAAGGTGCTGGTGCAGGGAGTAGGACACGTGGGACAATACCTGGTGGGCCACCTCATAGAGGAAGGTGCGAAGGTTTTCATTTCTGATATCAACGCAGAAAAGATAAAGCAGACGGTGGAGAAGTTCAGGACGGTGGAAGTGGTAGACGGCAATGCGATCTTTGACAAGGAGATGGATGTATATGCACCATGTGCCTTAGGAGCAACGGTGAATACGGATAGTATCGGTAAACTGAAGTGCCCCATCATTGCAGGTGCGGCAAACAACCAGCTCGCTGATGAGAATGTACACGGACCAATGCTAATAGAAAAAGGGATTCTTTACGCACCAGACTTCCTGATCAATGCCGGTGGACTGATCAACGTAGCGGCAGAACTGGATGGATATAACAGGGAGCGCGTGATGGGCAATGTAGAGAAGATCTATGAGCGCACGCTGGACATCTTTAAGCTGTCTGACAGTGAGCATATTCACACCCAGGCCGCGGCAATAAAGATAGCAGAGAAACGCCTGCAGGATATAGCCAACGTGAAGGCGAGACTTTAAGCAACTTCATTCATAACAGACTTGCTCCCGGTAATGATTTGCCGGGAGCTTCCTTTTTAAGGGCCGTAGGGCGGATAGACTGTGCTAGTGTATATCTCCCCTGCAAGGTAAGCCCGCTGAATGCAGCCCCACCCTTATAGAGACCTTATAGAGACCTTTTAGAGACATTATAGAGACGGAGATCCTATGTACAGGCATTGAACAAGCCTGGAACAGCGCCAGCAGAGGCTTACTTGTGCCTGTAGAAGTGAAAGCTTCAATTTGGATGTAAAGCATTTTGTGCAGGGGGCAGGCTTGCTTATCTTTGCCGCTCAATTAATCCATCGGTATGTTCCAGTTACCAAACCAGACAGCTTTCTATAAAGGAAAAGTACGTGACGTATACACTATTTCGGATAAGTATTTAGCGATGGTAGTCAGCGACCGCATCTCGGCTTTTGATGTGGTGCTCCCCCGCCCTATTCCCTACAAAGGGCAGGTGCTTAATCAGATCGCGGCGGACTTCCTTGACGCCACGGATGATATCATACCGAACTGGAAGATAGCAGTGCCGTTACCGAATGCGACCCTGGGCCTGAGGTGCGAGACCTTTCCCGTAGAGATGGTGATAAGAGGGAACCTTACGGGCCATGCCTGGAGGACCTACAAGACCGGCAAAAGGGAACTCTGCGGAATCGCACTTCCGGATGGACTTAAGGAGAATGACTACTTTGAGCAACCCATTATTACGCCTACAACGAAGGCACATGAAGGGCATGATGAAGATATTTCGAGGGAGGAGATCATCAGCAGCGGGCTGGTTTCAGAAAAGGATTATGAGCAGCTTGAAAAGTACACCCGCGCACTCTTTGAAAGAGGAAGAAAGATGGCGAATGAGCGTGGGCTTATATTAGTGGACACTAAGTATGAGTTTGGCAAGATCGGCGATACTATCTACCTGATCGATGAGATACATACTCCTGACTCTTCGAGGTACTTCTATATGGAAGGATTTGAAGAGCGCCAGAAAGCCGGAGAAGCGCAAAAGCAATTGAGCAAAGAGTTTGTAAGAGAGTGGCTGATGGAGAATGGATTCCAGGGAAAGGAAGGACAGCAGATACCGGAAATGACTGATGAAGTTGTGAAGGGTATTTCAGAAAGATATATTGAACTGTATGAAAAGGTGACGGGCAAGAAGTTCGTTAGAGAAGATATCTCGGAAGGAGAAATGGAAACCAGGCTTAAGGAAGCGCTTACTCATCTTCCTCCTATGCCGGAGATCATTGGAACGCTTTAACTACGCTAACTACTCACGCTACCACGCTTAACTAAATCCAGGTATGTCATCATTATCTACTCCCCGCATTATAAGATCACCGCGGGGCAATCAACTTAACTGCAAGAACTGGGTGAGCGAGGCTGCATTCAGAATGCTCCAGAACAACCTAGACCCGGAAGTTGCGGAGCGTCCGGAGGACCTGGTTGTGTATGGTGGGATAGGTAAGGCCGCGAGGGACTGGAAGAGCTTTGAAAAAATACTGGAGTGCCTGAAGAACCTGGAAGAAGACGAGACGCTGATGGTGCAGTCTGGTAAGCCGGTAGGGGTACTGAGGTCGCATAAGGACGCGCCGAGAGTGTTGATAGCAAACTCTAACCTTGTAGGAAGATGGGCCACCTGGGAACACTTCAGAGAGCTGGAAGCAAAGGGGCTCATGATGTATGGGCAGATGACGGCGGGTAGTTGGATATACATAGGGTCTCAGGGAATTGTGCAGGGCACTTATGAAACTTACCTTTCCCTTGCAGCAATACATTACAAAGGATCGCTTAAAGGGACTTTGAATGTTACTGCCGGTCTTGGTGGAATGGGCGGGGCGCAGCCACTAGCCATTACGATGAACGAGGGGGTTGCACTTGTAGCTGAAATCGAGGAGTGGAGGATAAAGAAAAGAATAGAGACGAGGTACCTCGATAAGTGGACTAACAATATTGACGAGAGCATTGACTGGGCATTGAAAGCTAAGGCGAATGGTGAAGCTGTTTCTATCGGTGTTTGCTGCAATGTAGTGGAGCTCCTACAGAGATTAATTGACAGGAACATTACACCGGACACATTGACCGACCAGACTTCCGCACACGACGAACTGATAGGCTACTTCCCGGAAGGTATGAGCGTAGTGGAAGCCAATGCTTTGAGGAGTGCAAATCCCGAAGAGTACATGTCGCGCTCTCTTGATACCATCGCGCATCATGTAAAGCTGATGCTCGATCTGCAGCAACGCGGTGCCATCACCTTCGACTATGGCAATAACATACGAGGACAGGCACATGATAAAAGAAATGTAAAGAACGCCTTCGATTTCCCTGGCTTTGTGCCAGCATATATCCGTCCCCTGTTCTGCGAAGGAAAAGGTCCTTTCAGATGGGTAGCCCTAAGTGGCGACCCGGAAGATATCTACACTACGGACAAGGCGCTTATGGAGCTCTTCCCAGATAACGTGGGCCTGCATCGGTGGCTGAAGATGGCGAGAGAAAGAATAGCTTTCCAGGGATTACCTGCACGTATCTGCTGGCTGGGAATGGGTGAACGTGAAAAGGCAGGACAACTCTTTAATGACCTGGTCAGAACCGGAAAGGTAAAGGCACCAATAGTAATAGGTCGAGACCACCTGGACACAGGATCGGTGGCTTCGCCCAACAGGGAAACAGAAGCCATGAAAGATGGTTCTGACGCAGTAGCTGACTGGCCCATACTGAATGCTCTCATTAATACGGCCGGAGGCGCAAGCTGGGTGTCCTTCCATCATGGTGGTGGCGTAGGCATGGGCTATTCACTGCACGCAGGCATGGTGATCGTGGCGGACGGAACGGCTGATGCTGCAGTGCGGCTGAGTCGCGTATTGCATAATGACCCCGCAATGGGAGTAATAAGGCATATGGATGCCGGTTATGAGATAGCTGAACAGACCGCAGCAGATCATGACCTGAATATCTGGTAGTCGCAGCAATAGCCGTTTATCCCGCTGCTTTTAGTTTCATGGTCTTTAAACTTATTCCTATGTCTTTTAGAATTGGTCAGGGTATAGATTTTCATCAGCTTGTAGAAGGACGAGACCTATGGCTGGGGGGCATCAAAATACCTCATAATAAAGGTGGTCTTGGCCATTCAGACGCCGATGTACTATTACACGCCATCTGTGACGCGCTTTTAGGTGCCGTTGGCCTTGGAGATATTGGTCAGCATTTCCCGGATACGGATGATTTTTACAAGAACATAGACAGCAAGGTGCTGTTGAGGCGTTGCTACAACATGGTCAGGGAGAAAGGCTATTGGCTGGTGAACATTGATAGTACCCTGCTGTTACAGGCTCCGAAGATCATGCCTTATGTGAGCCAGATGAAGGGAACCATATCCCGCATCGTTCACCTGTCGCCGGAAGATGTATCTATTAAGGCAACTACAACTGAGCAAATGAGCTTTGTGGGAAGAGAGGAAGGTGTAGTCGCGTTAGCTAATATTCTTATTCAGAAGTACTAGGTAAATACAACACTACAGCGATTAAAGTGACCGCTGCAGTGTGGGTATTCAATTCCAGCTCAATTAAGCAACTCCGTTCGTTGTAGTACTTCTGGTAGAGCCTGGGCTATATGCCATCTCCTCTGCCTCATCCAGGATAGTCAATATCCTGTTCCTTACATCATCTGAAAGGCCGCTAATGTCCTTATCAAGGTAGGCTCTCAGATCATCCAGCTGAGCGTTCGTTCTGCCAAGCAGCTCATTGAACTTATCCCGCCATTTTTCGGCAGAATTTGCAAGGTTCTCACGTGTGTTCTCCCCTTTGTCAGGTGCTAAAAGCAGACCGGCTACGAGCCCAACTAATGCTCCGGCTAAGAATTTGGACATGTTCTATGGTTTACGAATTAATAATAAAGATTGAAGCCTAAAAGATCTTACGGATAAGAAAAAGGACTAAGGCGATTATACCAACCACAATAATAATTCCGACCCACATCCCGGCCTTAAAAATGTCGCCTATCAGCTCGCAACTGCTCAATCCGAGCAGCAGGACCGACAGCATTGCCAATACAGGATATAACGATTGCTTTTTCATGATCTTACAGTTTAGTTTACCAAGCTCACCTGGCCCTATCTCATGTGTAAATATGTAAAATCATGCCAGACAGTACGCATAGCCGCACCGAAGGAAGAAACAAAAAAGGAAAAGGCAGAAGCTATTCCTCGCCTTCAAATCCCTCGTCCACAGGGATATTCTTAACTA
>CAMPJV010000152.1 GCA_946886975.1 uncultured Taibaiella sp.
CGATAAGATAATAAAAAGACCCCACAGCAATCGCTTGCTTTGGGGTCTGTCCTTATAATGTTAGCTTTTATCCCTCTATCAGGAAGCTCGCTTCGTCGGTAGTCGTCAGGTTCAGGTCCACACCATCCATCCCCGATATACCCTCTATCGAGCCTCGTATATGCGCGGCATTCAGCAGCACCTTGTCCAGTTGCTTCTCCCTTGCCTTCCACATCTTCTCCATCTGGTCCCTCTCTCTTTGTATGGACACACGCATGGTCATAAAGCCTTCGCGTATAGCTTTCCATTGCTCCGAAAACTCATGACTAGTGAGATAAGTGTAAAGCATCTGCATCTTGTCGCCCTTATTCTCATGGCTCTTGGCTGCATTGTGTACCTTAATGATCAGGTCGCGGAGTACGCTTGTCAACGCCCTCACTTCGCTGAATGTACAGATCCACACCCCGTTCTTTTCTCCAAAGCATTCCATATCCTTAGGCATCGTCTGTGTCACTATCACCGCCACTTCCGCACCAGCACTTCTCGCATTGGCCTTTAGCTTCTCTATCCATTCTGCGTTAAAGTCCTTGGTACGCTTACTCTCGTACAGTATCTGCCCGCACTCCTGCCCGAAGTTGTTCCTCACTGTCTGAATGCAGTCAGCACCTCTCACTCCCTTACCTACTTCACCTATTATGTCAAATGGGAATGAATTCCTCAGTAGTGATTCCAGTGCCAGTTCCTGCACTTCCCCTTGTAGCTGCATGGAGCCCTGCTCAGCCTTCCTCCTCATCTCCTCTGCCAGCTTCCTCTGGTCCTCCAGTTGCTTCTCCAGCTCCTTCATCTTCATCTGGTACTCCTGGTCGCGCACTTTATAGCGTTCCTCCTCTTCTTTCTTTAATATCTCCTGCAGCCGCTCGCGTTCCTCTAGTATGGACTTCTTTAATCTCAGCTCCATCTCCTGTTCCTGGCTCATCAGCTTCTCCTTCAGCTCCATGGCCTCCAGTTCCACCTTGTGTACCGCCTTTATCTTCTCATCCTTTTCACCTATCAGTTTCTGCATGTATTTGAGCTGCGTATCATATTCCTCTGCTATGTTCTTCTTCATTTGCAGGCTCACGGTCTCTTCTATTCGCTTCTTTTCCGTTTCCAGCCTGCGTTTCAGCTCTTCTTCCTGCTGTTGCTTCATCGCCTCCATCTTTTCCTGCTGCTGCTGCAAGGTGCTCTCCTTTTGCCGGAACTCATCCTCTTTCTTCTTCCGCCAGTCGTCCATCTTCAGTCTGAGCTCCCTTTGGATCTCATCCCGGATGGCATCAGTCGGCTCAAATTGGTTACCGCAACTAGGACAGGTAATAGCTGTTGTCATACGCTTCAATGGCTGTTCTTGGAAAGTTACAAAGTTCGGGTTTATGATTAAACGCCCGTGGTTATTATTTTTGAAGGATATTACATGCTTCTGAGGGTCCTGCTATTTCTTTATTTCTTATTGTGTTCTTGTGCGCTAAAAGCTCAGGTGCCTCCTCGTGCCCAGAAGTTCTTTGAGAAGGCCATGCTGCTCGATACAAAGAAGAAGCACCAGGATGCAAGAGAAACTATGGAAAGGGCCATAGCCGAATATCCCGCCTACACGGACGCAATAAGTATACTTGGTGCCTGGTATTTCAATGACCATAATTTCCGTCGCTCCGCAGAGGTGTTCCGTATAGGGTATGGCCGCGATAGTAAGTTTGCTTATCCACTGGCAAAGAGCCTGGTGTTTGCTGGTATGGCCTCCGAGGCTCTTCCCGTCATCGCCTCTGCAAGTGCTTCTTCCAGGGAACAGGCTTTATGGGAAAAGCTGCGTACACAGGCCGTCTTCATACAGCAGTCCATGGCCAACCCCTGGAGAGATACAGCCTTCAACATGGGCAGACCCAACACAAGGGACGCAGAAATGTTCCCCTGGATATCTAAGGATGAGCAAAAGCTGTATTTCACACGTCGGATGAGGAACACCGATGAAGATTTCTTTACTACGGAGGTAGATAGCTGCGGTGGCTGGTTCACGGGTACTAACATGGGCAGTCCTCCTAATTCCTTAAATCAGGAAGCGGCCCAGATGATCTCTGCCGATGGCCATTACCTCTTTTTCATGCGATGTGAGAACAGAAGTATCAATGGCTGGGGCCAGGGCGGTTGTGATTTATATATGGCATATACCGCAGACAGTATATGGTCCGTACCCCAGAGCTTCGGCGCCACCATCAACACTCCCGGCTACGAAGGAATGCCTTGCCTTTCTGTAGACAACAGGGAACTGTATTTCGTAAGCGATCGTGAGGGCGGTTACGGTGGATTCGATATCTGGATATCCCGCTTCAGGGACGGCCTCTGGCAGAAGCCTGTCAACGCCGGCTCACAAGTCAACACCCCCGGCAATGAAACAGCTCCTTTCATCCATATTGACAATAGCACTTTTTACTTTGCCAGCGACGGCCATCCCGGCATGGGCGGTTCAGATCTCTTCATGGCTCGGCGGACTGGTGATACCAACTGGACAAAGCCGCTGAATATGGGTTTCCCCATCAACAGTACCGCCGACGAAAGCAGCCTGTGCGTCAACATCAAAGGCAATAAGCTTTTCTTCGCTTCCGACCGGGATAGCGTTGCAGGCAACTTCGACCTGTATGAAATGAACCTTCCGGTAAAGCTGCAGCCTACGCCTGTCAGCGTCGTAAAAGGTTATGTGTACGATAGCCTCACCAAGGCCCGCCTCAACTATGCCAGCATCCAGGTAACTGACGAAACTTCAGAGGAGCCCCTGTATCGCTTCATGTCAAATCGCGGCGATGGAAGCTTCATGATCACGCTGCCTGTCGGAAAGATATATCAGTGGCACACGGACAGGATCTCATACAAAGATGGCAAGGCTGTCATTAATCTTCTGGAGCCAGATACTTCCGAAGGTCCAATCATCCACAACATTGCCTTGCTCCCGGCCGACTATATAGCTCCCGTAAAAGATATAACCATTCTCACCATACTGTTCCCCGTAAAAGATGTTTCGCTCGCTGATTCAGATAAGGTCGTCATTGCACAGGCGCTGGGCCCATGGCTTTCGGACAAGCAGGGTCTTCAGATTCAGGTAAACGGCTATACAGACAACTCCGGTACTCCAATCATCAATGAAGAGTTATCCGTTCAGCGTGCAGGGCTCGTAGCGCAGGAGATTTCCGCGATGGGCTTCGATCCCATGAATATTCAGGTGGAAGGATGGGGCGAAGCGGACCCCGTGGCTCCAAATGATACAGAGGAAAATATGCAGCTGAACAGAAGGGTGGAAGTTATAATACGACGATAACTTCTTCCATCTCACCTCGGAAGAGTTTTGAAAAAAACTTGCAACTGTCAGATAGGCTGACACTTGCCACCTTATCTTTGTGATATACCAGCAAAGAGGACCTGAAAGCTCTGACTTTAAGGTTCGTAGTACCTACCTTTGCACCCAGTTAACAAGCACTATACTAAGAATGTCTACCATCCAACCGTTCCTCCGGCTAAGTGGGCTCGAGCCACTTGTCGTAAGACCCGAAGCAAACTTCATTAATGTTGGCGAACGAACCAACGTAACCGGCTCTAAGAAGTTCGCCCGCCTTATTCGTGAGAATAAATATGAAGAGGCGTTATCTGTAGCCCGTCAGCAGGTAGAGGGTGGCGCTCAGGTACTGGATATAAACATGGATGACGCTCTGCTGGATGGCGAGCAGGCAATGACCAAATTCCTGAACCTGCTGCAGGCTGAGCCGGACATTGCGAAGATTCCTATCATGATAGACTCTTCCAAGTTCTCCATCATAGAGGCGGGGCTGAAATGTGTACAGGGCAAGTGTATAGTGAACTCGATCTCCATGAAGGAAGGTGAGGAGAAGTTCATTGAGCAGGCCATTATCTGTAATGCGTATGGCGCATCAGTAGTGGTGATGGCATTCGACGAGCAGGGCCAGGCAGACACCCTCGAGCGTCGCGTCACAATATGCGAGAAGGCGTATGATATCCTGACCCGCCAGGTTGGCTTCCACCCTGAGGACATCATCTTCGACCCCAACATATTTGCCATAGCTACCGGCATAGAGGAGCATAATAACTACGCTGTCGATTTCATAGAGGCAACGCGTATCATAAAGAAGAAGATGCCGCTCACGAAGATAATCGGAGGTGTGAGCAACGTTTCCTTCTCTTTCCGTGGAAATGATCCTGTCAGGGAAGCCATGCACGCTGTCTTTCTCTACCATGCCATCCAGGCAGGCATGGACATGGGCATAGTGAATGCCGGCCAGCTACAGATCTTGGATGAGATAGAGCCGAATCTTAAGGAGCTCTGTGAAGACGTAGTCCTTAACAGACGACCCGACGCTACAGAACGCCTGGTCACCTTTGCGGAGACGGTAAAGGCGAAGGACAAGGAGGAGAAGGTGGACGACGAGTGGCGTAGTACTTCTGTAGAGGAAAGACTGAAGCATGCACTCGTAAATGGTATTACTGACTTTATAGATCAGGACACAGAGGAAGCACGACAGAAGTATCCAAAGCCGCTTGATGTTATTGAAGGCCCGCTAATGGATGGAATGAACGTGGTAGGGGATCTCTTCGGAAGCGGAAAGATGTTCCTTCCCCAGGTGGTGAAGAGTGCAAGGGTAATGAAGAAGAGTGTAGCTATCCTTACTCCCTATATCGAAGCGGAAAAGGAAAAGAGAAGAGTAGCTCACGAAGCGGCAGGGACCACCAATGAGGAGGCCGCAGGAGCAGCTAAGATTTTATTGGCCACAGTAAAAGGAGACGTCCACGATATCGGCAAGAACATCGTTGGTGTAGTGCTTGGCTGTAACGGATACGATGTGGTGGACCTTGGAGTAATGGTCCCCGCGGATAAGATATTAGAGACCGCCCTGCGCGAGAACGTGGATATGATAGGGTTAAGTGGCCTTATCACACCCTCGCTCGACGAGATGGTGCATGTAGCCAAAGAAATGAAGCGCCGTGGTATGACGCAGCCCTTGTTGATTGGCGGCGCTACAACCTCAAGAATGCACACGGCGGTAAGGATAGCTCCTGAGTACGATAATGGGGTAGTGTATGTACTTGACGCCAGCCGCAGCGTCACAACTGCCGGAAGCCTTTTAAGCAAAGAGCAGAAGGAAACCTTCCTCCAGGGAATAGGTACTGAGTACACCAAGCTCCGCAGCGACTTTGCAAGTAAGAAGACTATTAAGCAATATATCACATTCCCCGAAGCACAGAAGAACGCAGTGAAGATAGATTGGTCTTCATATACTCCACCGGCACCTTCCTTTATAGGAACTAAGGTATTTACGGATTATGACCTCAGCGAGATACGACAGTATATAGACTGGGGCCCCTTCTTCATAGCCTGGGAAATGCGCGGTAAGTACCCCGATATCCTCACTGATAAGCATGCCGGCGCTGAAGCAACCAAGTTGTTCAATGACGCGAATGCTTTATTGGATAGGGTAATCAGTGAAAAATGGTTAACAGCAAAGGGGGTCGTTGGTTATTGGCCTGCCTTTAAGACTGCTCCGGACACAATTGTACTCAAGGATGACAAGGGCAATGAGCTGGCAAAACTTGAGTCCCTTCGTCAGCAGGTGAAGAAGGCAGCAGACCAGCCAAGTTTCTCCCTGTCAGACTTTATCAAACCCGCAGCCGAGGGCGATGGCCCCGACTACATGGGAGCCTTTGCCGTCAGTATCCACGGCATCGAACCTCACCTGAAGCACTTTGCCGACCAGCATGACGACTATAACAAGATTATGCTTCAGGCCATGGCTGACCGACTCGCTGAAGCCTTTGCGGAGGTCCTGCATAAGCGCACTCGTACTGAGTTCTGGGGTTATATAAAAGATGAATCACTAACCACCGAGGATCTGGTTAAGGAAAAATACCAGGGTATCCGCCCTGCTCCAGGCTATCCCGCTTGTCCAGATCATACCGAAAAGTATAAGCTGTTTGATCTGCTGAAGGCTACTGAACATGCCGGTATCGATCTAACTGAATCCCTTGCCATGTATCCTGGTGCTTCCGTTTGCGGCTGGTATTTCAGCCACCCTCAGAGCACCTATTTCGGTGTCGGTAAGATCCTGCAGGATCAGTTAGAGGATTATGCAAAACGCAAGGAAATGAGCCTCGAGGATATGACTAAATGGCTTTCTCCAAATCTTGAAGGGTAATGATAAGCGAACAAGTTCCCGCAGAAGTATCTTCTTCGAAGCAACAGCCTTTGGCGCTTCGGGTAATGGCAACGATAGTCAGCTACCTATTCCATCCCGTATTTATTCCACTCCTGATGACCTTTGTCCTCTTTCGGCTGTTACCGGTCCAGTTTGCAGGAATACAGGAGAAAAACCTTGGTCTGCTGCTCATCCAGGTAGCATTGCATACCGCCTTTTTCCCTTTACTCACCGTCTTATTGCTAAAAGCCCTCGGCTTTATAG
>CAMPJV010000153.1 GCA_946886975.1 uncultured Taibaiella sp.
ATCTTGAACTGATGTGATATGAAAGGATCGAGAAATCTAGGAATGATGAGGGAGGCACTTGCTAAGGTACCTAGCTGTAGAAATCTTCTTCTGCTGATAGTCATTTATTCTTCTTTGGCCTTTATCAATCAACGGACGAGCCGCTCCATTCCTTAAAACAAGTAAAATAACTATACCAAACAAAAAAGCCACTCGTTTGTGAGTGGCTTTTTCTATGCTCTAGAGGAGCAACTATTCTTCTGCATCTGCAGGTGCTTCCGAGCTACCGGCTTCGTCTTCTGCTTTTTTGAACTTATCCTTAAGTGCTGCAAGAGCGCCAAGATCACCCAGGGTTGGTTTTTCAACCTTGCTCTGAACGTTCTTTACTGCCTTCTTGGTGTTTTCAACATCTGCTCTGTCAGCCTTACGTGCAGCATCTTTCTCTTCAGCTTTGCTTTGTTCCCAAACCTTGCTGTGAGAAACCATGATACGCTTGTCATTACGATCGAACTCGATGATCATGAATGGAAGTGTTTCATCTGCTTCTACGTTAGTGCCATCCTCCTTACGGAGGTGACGTGCAGGGCAGTAAGCCTCAAGACCGTACTGCAGCTGTACCATTGCACCCTTTTCGTCCTTCTTGGTAACGTGACCTTCGTGCAGAGAGCCGATCGGGAACACTGTCTCGAAGGTATTCCAGGGGTCTTCTTCCAGTTGCTTATGTCCAAGAGCCAGCTTGCGGTTGTCCTTGTCTATGCTAAGGATAGCCACTTCTATTTCTTCTCCGGTCTTAGTAAACTCGCTTGGGTGGTTGAAACGCTTGATCCAGCTCAGGTCGCTGATGTGGATCATACCGCCGATACCAGTTTCCAGCTCTACAAACACACCATAAGGAGTGATGTTCTTCACAACACCTTTGTGGCGGCTGTCGATCGGGAACTTGTTCTCGATAGTATCCCATGGGTCTTCTGTCATTTGCTTGATAGAAAGACTCATTTTGCGCTCGTCTTTATCCAGGGTTACTACTACTGCTTCGTATTCATCACCCATCTTGAAGAATTCCTTCGCATTGATAGGCTGAGAAGACCATGTGATCTCTGAAACGTGCACAAGGCCTTCTACGCCTGGCATGATCTCAAGGAATGCACCATAATCTTCGATGTTTACGATCTTACCTTTCACCTTAGCGCCTTCTGTGATTTCAGCAGGAAGGTTGTCCCATGGGTGGGCGGTAAGTTGTTTCAGACCGAGGCTGATACGCTTCTTCTCGTCATCGAAGTCGAGAACCACGACGTTAAGCTTCTGTCCGTTTTCCAATACTTCGCTTGGGTGAGATACACGACCCCAGCTGATATCAGTGATATAAAGGAGACCATCTACGCCGCCAAGATCGATGAACGCACCGAAGTCGGTAACATTCTTAACAGTACCCTCAAGTACCTGACCTTTTTCAAGCTGGCCGATGATAACACTACGCTGTTGTTCGATATCGCTTTCGATAAGCGCTTTGTGTGAAACTACGGCGTTGCGGATCGCTTCGTTGATCTTCACAACCTTGAAGTCCATAGTCTTACCCACGTACTGATCGTAATCAGTTACAGGCTTCACGTCGATCTGAGAACCAGGAAGGAAGGTTTCTAGACCATATACATCCACGATAAGACCACCTTTGGTCTTAGATGTGATGGTACCAGTTACCACTTCGCCGGTTTTGTAGAACTCAACGATCTTTTGCCATGCACGAGTAGCGCGAGCCATTTTGCGGCTCAGGTTCAGGTGCCCGTGGCGGTCTTCTTTTTCTACGACCATTACTTCCACTTCGTCGCCGATCTTAATGTCCTGCAAGTCGCGGAATTCGTTCATAGAAACGAGACCATCTGATTTGAAGCCGATGTTGATGATAACATCAGTCTTGGTAACACCTACGATGATACCCTGAAGCAGCTCAGAATCTGCAACAGCCTTAAAGGTGCTGTCATACACCTGCTCAAGTTGCTCACGCTTTTCCTTAGAATAGGATGCAACATTGCGTTTGTCCACGCTCCAGTCAAAATCATCATGTGATGTAGACTCGAGTTTGAAATCGTTCTGTGCAGGAGATTGCGCTTCTGCTACTTGAACGTCCTGATTTTGGTTTTCAGATTCAGGCGACTGATTTTGAGTGTTCGTTAATTGATTTTCTTCCAAGATTAAAGTCCTCCTTTTGAGTTGATTTTTTGGGAGTGCAAATATACGGATATATTGAGAAACGATACAAAATAAAATTCGGGCAATAGCTCTGGTTAGGGCTTCAGGGTCTACTGGCCTACGGTTCGATGCTGTATAACTATGGTCGAGAGCCTGAATCTGATAATATTGTAAACAATTGCCTTACAGTTAGTACTTTAGACGCTATAAATCACGGAATGAGTAAAGCTTACTTTATTACATTATTAATTTCGGTATCAATTTTGGGATGTAAAAAGGACAAGAATGGTGACGATAATAGCCCCATCCCTCTCAATACCTGGAAAGTTGGCGATAATTCCTACATAGCGTCCAAAATTCTGCTCAACGGCTCAATGTTCATCGCTACGAACGACACTCAGACCGTGTCCGTCACCTTTAATAATGGCAGTTTGCCTCAGACAGATGGAAGTATTATGGTTAATCGTGACGGACTGTCCGTTGCTGGGTGTGTGGGCACTAACCCAACTACCGATGTGTATTATTCCACAGGGTCAGACAACGTAACTGCCACATACTCAATCACTAATAATAAAATAGCAGTGACAGTTCCGGGAGTATGGGCGAAAAATAAGAAAGGAGATAGCCTGAAGATCTCTGCAAATCTTGCGCAGTAATTCTGCCTACTAGCAGAATAAGTGTGCAATCGTGCGCATATGAGTAATATATGATATACACAGTTCAGCTCTGCCTGTTGGTCGTTTGCGGCTTACAACCATAAGAGAGCTCCTAAAGCTTTTTCCGATCCCTAATAATCAATCTATCTTCGCACTCCCAGGTCATGAAAAAGATTTACGAAAAGGTAAAAAGCCGAGGTATTCAGATATGCCATGCGGCGGAGGTTGGAGTATACCTACCCGAAACTTCGAACGTCATAGACTTTATTGAGAAAGGAGTCAGAACAACATTGGTTGAAGCGGATCCGGATGTAAATAAGAAGATATTGGAAGTGTTTAAGGGAAAAAACATCAAGTTATACCCTTTCGCGGTTTGGGATTATGATGGCACGTTAACCCTTAGCAGGGCAGAGGCCTCCACCTTTGCTACTGATCTATTGTCTAGCCCCGCTATAAAGAATGATAACTATGTAGTTCGCGAAGAAGATACGTTTGAGGTTCCGTGTATTACTTTTTCAAAGGCTGACGATGGAACCATAGACCTTCTAAGTATAGATATAGAAGGGAGCGAGTGGTTTGTGCTAAAACATATGGTAAGCCGGCCAAAGGTGCTTTCGATAGAAACCCACGGCAAGTACTATACTAACCCATTCATTAAGGAAATTAGAGCATGGATCGAGGCTAACGACTATGCAATATGGTTTAAGGACGGCAGTGATACGGTTTTCGTAAGAAAAGGTGTGCTGAAACCGTCATTAGGCGACAAACTAGAAGCTGGTCTTATCGACCTAAGTCTTGCCTGGAAAAAGCTGAAAGGACTTGTTAAGGGCAGGCTTTAGCTATTGTAGCCATCCTATGAATTTCATAATAATGAAAAGATAAAGAGGGATACACAAGAAGGCCAAAGCCATCGGAACGAGTAACGAGACCAGCAGATTGCTTCTCTTAGCAGTATGGCTTTTGTAGTTCCGGTTGGGCTTGTGCATTTCGTGCGATAAGGACCAGGGGCTCATATGTTATTATTTATGCCTCAAAAATGCTCCATGCAGTCCTTTTTTTAAAGAAATAGCCAGGTGTTTAACAATGTCTTTGCCATTGATTAACAATATTCATGTATGTGGCGTAAACTATCTTCATGCTTAGTTTCCATGGTCGCGCCCTTAGATGCAAAAGGCGTAAGAGACCGACACCCTAACGCTGGACACTGTCAACACTGTTTCTAACTCCTGTGAAACTTCGCTCAGACTTCGGTGTAACTCCATTGCAACTCCGCTGATATTGCAGGTACTTGGGTGTTTTTTGCAATACGATCACTACACGTTGCAGATGGGAGGTACGTGACGGAAGCATATAATGCCTTCAGGGACTACTGAGATTTGAGAGACATGGGCGTATGTCGGCAAATGCTTTTAAGCTAGCCGCTCATTTCGCTTTATTGCTAAAGCCAAAAGCAATGGGTGACTCGCTATTTTGAAAGCTTCTGTACGAGAGCTTAGTGCCTGATGATGACTATCCAGCGTCAGTCTACTGGTCGCGATATTTTCCGGTTTTATCGATAATGTAAAGGTCAGTTTCAAAGCTGCGGTGAAGCTTCATGTTGATCAGGATCTCCTTTGCACCAGCTTTATTGCACGCTTCCTGAATGCTATCTACGAGCGTTATAACCTCCGAATAAGGTCCTTCTATGACTGTTTCAAAAGGACAAACCTGATATGTAAGGCCTGAGAATTTGATGGCTTCAATAGCTTCGTCTATTATACGATATGCTTCTTCCTTCGGTATGCCCAGTGGCAGAACCTGCACAGCAAGATTTACAATGTGATTCATTAAGTGCAAATTAATTACCGGGGAAGGTAGAATAAAATATTTCTTCCTCGTAACTTGCGGAGCATGAGGACGGTCCCTCGAGGGAGAAGACCTCTAATAAACTAAGGATAAAACTAAAACACATAACATGAAAAAATTGTCACTTGCGTTGCTGCTTGTAGCCTCTTCATTTGCTACCTCGTTCGCACAAGATCTGAAACTTCCGGCCCTTAGTCCTTCGGCTAAGATGTCACAGGAGTTTTCTACGTCTTCTATTGATATTAGCTACAGTCGGCCATCAATGAGAGGCCGTACGGTAATGGGTGAAGTAGTGGCTTACAACAATCCCTGGCGTACTGGTGCAAACGCTCCAACGAGAATAAAGTTTGGTGAGGACGTGATGGTAGCTGGTAATGAAGTGAAGGCCGGTGAGTACGCACTTTATACTATTCCTGGGAGAAGTCAATGGGAAGTGATCCTGAGTAAGGCTACGACATCATGGGGACCTAACGGATTTGACAAGAAGGACGACGTGGCGAGGTTTATGGTGAAGCCAACTACGCTACCTAATGAAGTAGAGACTTTCACAATAGATATCTCGAACATCACATTCAACTCTGCTAACATTAACCTGATGTGGGAAAAGACGAAAGTCACTATTCCTGTTAAAGTAAACAACGACGAGCGCCTGATGGCAGCTATTGACAAGGCCATCAATAAGCCTAACATCCCTTATTTCCAGGCAGCAAACTACTACTACGAAACTGGTAAGAACCTGAACCTGGCTATGGAGTATGTGAACAAAGCACTTGCTACTAATCCTAACGCATTTTATATGTACAACCTTAAAGCACGTATAGCTCAAAAGCAAGGTAATAAGGAAGAAGCTATTGCTGCTGCAAGACAAAGCATGGAACTGGCTAAGGGCACAGCCAATGAAGAAGAATACAAGAGAAATGGTGAGAAGATCATCAAGGCGGTGAGCAAGAGATAAGATAGCCGGCGATAACTTTAATCAAAGCCCTTTATATTTGAAGCCGCAACGTCCCGTTGCGGCTTCCTTTTTTTATTTAGCACATGAAGAAGATATTTATACTGATTGGTAGTTTATTATTGAGCGGCTCTGTAAATGCCCAGCAGGTAAGACCAGCCCCGGCCGGGAAGATCTATCACGAGATAGCGCAACTAAAAAACCTGGCGAACGTTCTTTATTTGGCAGCCCACCCGGACGATGAGAATACACGGTTGCTTGCATGGCTGGTAAATGACCAGCATATCCGGACATCATACCTTTCCCTGACCCGTGGTGATGGTGGACAGAACATTCTTGGCGATGAGTTAGGTGCAGCACTGGGCCTGATAAGGACGCACGAGCTGCTGGAAGCCAGGAAACTGGACGGCGCGGGGCAATTCTTTACAAGAGCTGTTGACTTTGGCTTTTCGAAGACACCAGAAGAAACTTTCAAGCACTGGGATAAAGAGATACTAACTAATGATGTCGTATGGGTAATAAGAAAGTACAGGCCGGATGTGATCATCTGCCGCTTTCCGCCGAATGAACTGGCAGGACATGGGCAGCACGCAGCAAGTGCAATACTTGCTGAGGAGGCCTTCAAAGCCAGCGGTGACTCCACCCAGTATAAAGATCAACTGGCATACTACCGCCCCTGGCAGCCAAAGCGACTGTTATGGAACACTTTCAGATTCGGCAACAGAAACACCACATCTGAAGACCAGTATAAAACAGACGTAGGAAACTATAGTCCACTAATAGGTATGGGATATGGAGAACTGGCAGGTATAAGCAGAAGTATCCATAGAAGTCAGGGTGCAGGAAC
>CAMPJV010000154.1 GCA_946886975.1 uncultured Taibaiella sp.
GGCAATGGGTTTCCTCACAACTGTCTATTTCTTCGCATGTATCCTTTTCCTCGCTGATAGCCTGGAGGCCATCGTCCGTCTTCCTGAATTCGGTTTTGCTTTTCCCACACGTGTTGATCATCCGGTCTATTTCTTCGGCACGCTTTCAGGGCTGGTGTTGCTCCTGGCCATTGGCTCCGTGTCCATCCAGCAGCAGTTCGCGCGCATTACCATCTATATCCGCCGTAGCTGGTATCTCATTTACATATATCTCTTCATTTCGTTAGGTGTAGCTGTTATTGCCCTCTCCGCCCTCAACGCCGAGTGGCTGGTAGCGATACCGCCATTGAGTTTTATTATAGCACAGGCCTTTACGCTTGAAAAAAGTAAACGGTTTAGTAATTTTACCTTCTATTTCTCCCTTGTATTATTAATCTTTTGCCAGCTGGCTTTAAATAAGTAGATATTCTGTTCTGATGAAATTTGGTATTATAGTATTCCCCGGTTCCAATTGCGATCGAGACATGATGCATGCACTCCAGGACGACCTGAAGCAGGAGGTCGTTATGCTCTGGCACAAGGATAAAGACCTGGGCATGTTCACTAAGGACGATTGCATTGTGCTCCCGGGTGGATTCTCTTACGGAGATTACCTGCGTTGCGGCGCGCTCGCTCGGTTCAGCCCTATGATGGAGCAGGTTATCACTTTCGCTCATAATGGCGGTAGAGTGTTAGGGGTGTGCAACGGTTTCCAGATACTCTGCGAGTCAGGTTTGCTGCCTGGAGTATTACTTCAGAACGACCATCAGAAGTTCGTGTGCAAGAACGTGTTCATCAAGGCGGAGAATGATAAGACTTTTGTTGCGAAAGGCATCGTTAATAGTGTATTGAAAATACCCGTAGCCCATGGTGAGGGTAGGTATTTTGCTGATGCCAGGACGATGGATCAGTTGCAGAAGAACGATCAGGTTGTCTTCCGCTATTGTGATGAGCACGGCGACGTGCATGTTGCCGCCAACCCTAACGGGTCTACCAGCAACATCGCCGGCATTTGCAATGAAGGGCGCAATGTCTTTGGTATGATGCCGCACCCCGAAAGAGCAACCAGCGAAGCCTTGACCAATGTAGATGGAAGAAGAATACTTGAAGCCTTTACTCAAATGAATTAATATTACCAGCCTATGAAGCTCCTGAAGAGATTGTTTATAGTATTTCTTACCCTCATGTTTTCAGGGGAGGCTTTTAGCCAGATGGTAGCCGATCCTACTACTTGGACCTATTCCGTAAAAAAAGTAAGCGCTACTGAGTACAAACTGGTATTCCACGTTACGCTGACGGACGGATGGCACATATTCAGCCAGAAGCCCGGAGATGAGTTCCTTATCCCGCCTTCTTTTACCCTTGGTAAGAGCAAGAACGTAACACTCGTAGGGAAGGTCCAGGAGATCGGAAAGCTGAAGACAGAAAGGATGGAAGGCATCGACAATCCCATCAACTACTACGAGGGCTCGGTCGATTTCATCCAAATGGTTAAAGTCTCGGGAAAGGGCAAGATATCTGGCGAGCACGAATACCAGGTATGCAACGACAAGATGTGCCTGCCTCCAAAGACTAAAAGTTTTGAGTTCGTAATAAAAGACTAAATCATAAAGTATTTATAAACTATCCTACTGATAACCAACCTAATCCGATCAATACACGTTCTTTATAAAAGAAATGATGTTTCCAGCATGTTCAACTTTTTGAGGTTCCTTTTAATAACAGCTTTTCTTTTTTCCAGCAGTGCAGCAGATGCGCAACTCATCCCGGATCCCACCACCTGGACTTATGAAGTTAAAAAGACGGGAGATAATAAATACGACCTTGTATTTAAGCTCAAGCTTAAGGAGCACTGGCATATCTGGTCGCTCAATCCCGGAGGTGACGGCATGCAGATACCCCCGGAATTCAACTTCAGTGTCAATCCCAGCTTTAAGACCGTTGGAAAAGTGCGGGAGTCCGGTAAGAAGATCACCGACAGCATGGAGGGTGTGGACGGTAAGGTCAGCTTTTTTCACGACAGGGTAGACTATGTTCAGCCTATAGAAGTAAAAGGTAATACGGAGATCAAAGGAGAGCTCCGCTATCAGGTATGTGATGAAACCATGTGTCTTCCCCCGAAGGACAAGGCATTCTCTTTTTCCATAAAGGACGCCGCCGCCGATAGCAGCACCGCCCTGGATACCGCACTTGCCGTTGCCCCCATGGTTGAAAAAGAAGATACCGCAGCGGTTGCTACCACAGAGCTGCTGAAGGATGATCTGGATAAAGGCAATAATAAAAAGCAACAGCAAAGGTCCCTGCTCTGGCTGTTCCTGATGGCTGTAGGCGGAGGTATAGCGGCAGTTATTACTCCGTGCGTATATTCTATGATTCCTATCACAGTGAGCTTCTTTACCAAAAGGAGCAAGACCAGGGCGGAAGGAATAAAGAACGCCATTTGGTATTCCCTAAGTATCATTATCATATTTACCATACTCGGGGTCTTGATTTCCGTACTCTTTGGTGGTAATGCATTAAACAATCTCTCCACCAACTGGATAGCCAATCTATTCTTCTTCTTCATCTTCGTCATCTTTGGTATCTCTTTCCTGGGAGCCTTTGAGATCACGCTTCCTTCTTCCTGGACAAGCAAGACGGATCAGAAGGCCGGCATCGGCAGCTTTGGCGGAATCTTCTTTATGGCCCTCACGTTGGTCATTGTTTCGTTCTCCTGCACAGGCCCCATAGTCGGTCCATTGCTCGTGCTTGCAGGTCAGGGTGGCATAGCCGGTCCTGCGCTCGGCATGTTCGGCTTTTCCATAGGGCTGGCTTTACCGTTCGCACTCTTCGCTGTCTTCCCTGGCATGCTCAATAAGCTGGCAACCTCCGGCGGCTGGCTCAACCAGGTGAAGGTAGTGCTCGGTTTCCTCGAGCTGATGCTGGCCCTTAAGTTCCTGAGCAATGCAGATCTCGCACAGGGTTGGCGCCTCCTGGACAGGGAGGTATTCATCGCCATATGGATAGTTCTTTCTATCCTTACCGGCCTGTACCTGCTGGGTAAATTAAAGCTCTCCCACGATGACCAGGGTGCTAAGAATATCTATGGCCAGGAGTATGTTTCTATATTCAAGCTGTTCCTTGCAATAGTGTGTTTCTCCTTTGCTGTGTACCTGCTCCCCGGCATGTGGGGGGCGCCGCTTAACGGCATGAGCCAGTTTGTGCCTCCTATGGGAACCCAGGACTTTGTCACCGGCGGTAATAGTGGCGGTACAGGTAGCACCGGCGGACATGCGGCAGTTGACAATGAGATAGCGCCAAAAAAGTACGTGCAGGAAATGAAGATATATGAGCCTCCTGTCGTGGTCCAGAGTGGGTTAGTAACCTACTACGATTATGAGGAGGCGCTTGCTGCCGCAAAGAAGCTGAAGAAACCCGTGATGCTGGACTTTACAGGCATCAATTGCGTTAACTGCCGGAAGATGGAAAGCCAGGTATGGAGCCAGCCCGAGGTAATGAAACGCCTGAAGGAAGACTTTATCATTGCCTCCCTCTACTGCGACTACGACAAGGCGAAGTTGCCGGAATCTGAACGCTTCTACAGTAATGAGCTTGGCTCTGAAGTAAAGACCTTAGGCGACTGGAACGAACACCTACAGGCGTCGAAGTTCAAGTCTAACTCGCAGCCGTTCTACTTCTTTGTTGATGAGCAGGGAGAATTGCTGGTACCCAACGGTTACTCTTACGATCCGGATGTAACAAAGTTTGTAGCGCACCTGGATAAGGTTAAGGCCGCCTACAAATAACAGGTGACGGATCGGAAACTAGTTCGCGCCAGATGGCAATTGCTGAGGGGCGAAAGCCTTTCCAGACGACATTTTAGGTGTGAATAGTATCCGTCGGCAAAGAACCTGTCTCTGGTAAAGACTGCAAATGGAGCAATGGGAGTCAAGAGAACAATGAGATCCAACATATTTTTATGTTCGGAGCTTCTGATTACCCAGTAGTTACTAAACCAGAATTCCGTTTTTGAATATATTCTCAAAGCACACTGCCTTCAGGTATATTATATTATCTTTGATATATACCCTCGTGAAGGACCGGAACCACTATTATTGGCTGCCTAAAGAAACTCTATGGAAGCGATTGATCTGCAAAAGCATTTTTTCCAGGAAATCAAGTCCCGGCTACCTTCACACATTTCCTTTGTGGATGACATTGCCGACCTGCTTAATATCAGCAACGATAGCGCATACAGGCGCATCCGCGGAGAGAAGGCAATTTCATTCGATGAGCTACAGAAGATTTCCAAATACTACCAGATTTCTCTGGACAGTCTTATGGGTGTGAACTCCAGCAGTACTCTTTTTCAGGGCCATTGGATCGACGCTTCTAATTTTCACTTTGAGCAATACCTCGAGGATATGCTGCTCCAGGCAACTACTATCCGGAATGCGACGAAGAGGAAGATGATCTACTATGAAGCGAAGGATTTCCCACCTTTCCATTACTTCCAGTTTCCAGAGCTAGCATCTTTTAAATTCTTTTTCTGGATGCGAACTATTCTGTCATATGCCGAGTACAACAAGTTATGCTTCGAGGACATTGACCTAAAATCTTCGCTATTGAAGATAAGCACTAACATCATCAGGACTTACAACGAGATCCCATGTGTTGAAATCTGGAGTCTGGAGACGATCAACAGCACGCTGAGGCAGATAGAATATTACATGGAGAACAATGTTTTCAGAACAAGGGAGCGGATTGTGTTAGTGATAAATGAATTGCTTCAAATGCTGGAGCACGTGAAAGAGGAAGCGGAGCATGGGGAGAAGTTGATACGTGGTCAGAAGCCTCTTGGGAATAAGAACTTCCAGCTCTTCTTCAACGAGGTATACCTCGGCCACAATACCATCATGACTGAATGTGACGAAAAGGATACCATTTTTATCAATCATGGTGTGCTGAACTATATGATGACCCGCGACAAAGGATTTTGTGCGCATACAAAGAAATACTTCGAGAATACAATGAAAAAGTCCTCTCTGATAAGTTCTGTGAACGAGAAGGAAAGAAACAGATTCTTCAATATACTGATAACTAAAACAAACAAATTACTCGATAAGGCGCTGCATTAGCGTGAGAAACTTCTTCAATTTCCGACGTGATCTAGCCATTCGGAGTCGGGAGATTGACTCTTTCGGCACTCCCTCGCTACTCTTAGGCGTAGCAGCTAAATATTAGGTAATTTCGCACAAACAAGCTTTTAGGATAACTCCCTAACGCATGGTAAAGACTATTACATTATCACTTCTCCCAGTGGAGGCGGCCGACACCAGTGCAATCAGGGAGGCAGTCGTGTCGGAGACGGGTGTAAGCCCAAAACGGATCACAGGATATACAACTGAAAAGCGCTCTATAGACGCCAGGGGCAGGCAGGTAAAGATCATTCTTCAACTTAGGGTTTACATAGACGAGAGGGTAGAGGACGCTGAATCCTTCAACCCTCAGCTAAGAGACGTGACTAGTGCACCACATGCGGTGATAGTTGGCGCAGGTCCTGCCGGACTATTCGCTGCCTTACGTATGATCAGCCTGGGCATAAAGCCAATAGTCATTGAGAGAGGAAAGGATGTACGAAGCAGGCGCAGAGATCTTGCGGCCATGAATAAAGACGGCACTGTAAACCCCGAATCCAATTACTGTTTTGGCGAGGGTGGTGCAGGTACTTACAGCGATGGAAAGCTATATACAAGGTCAACGAAGAGAGGGGATGTAAAGCGTATACTTAAGCTGTTTGTGCACTTCGGAGCTGAGGACAACATATTGTACGAAGCCCACCCGCACATTGGCACCAATAAGCTCCCCCAGATCATCACGGCTATAAGAGAACAGATCGTGGCCTGCGGAGGTGAAGTACGGTTTAATACTAAGCTCCGGGACCTTATTGTCGACGATGGCCAGGTGAAGGGCATAAAAATAGCGGATGGAACTACCATTCCCTGCAGTGCTGTAGTGCTCGCTACGGGACATTCCGCGCGTGACATTTTCACACTTTTGCACTCAAAGGGTATAGGGATTGAGTCAAAACCATTTGCCCTTGGGGTCCGTATCGAGCATCCCCAGGAACTCATAGATAAAGTCCAGTATAAATGCGACATTCGGGATCCATACTTGCCGCCAGCCAGCTATTCGTTGGTCGCGCAGGAGTACGGGCGTGGCGTGTTCTCGTTCTGCATGTGCCCCGGCGGCATAATAGCACCTGCTGCAACTTCACCGGGGGAAATAGTAGTGAACGGATGGTCGCCCTCCAAAAGGAATAATCCCTACGCAAATTCAGGCACAGTAGTAGCTGTGAATGAAAGCGACTTTAGCCAGCATAAATTCACTGGTCCGCTTGCGGCAATGCAATATCAGCAGATAGTGGAGCAAAGAGCCTTTACGGTGGGGGGT
>CAMPJV010000155.1 GCA_946886975.1 uncultured Taibaiella sp.
CATAGAAATAGCTATGGACATAGCCTATCAGTGCGCTCCTGATCATCCATATGTTAAAGACCATCCCCAATGGTTTAAATGGCGACCAGATGGCACTGTTCAATATGCTGAGAACCCACCGAAGAAATACGAAGATATCCTGCCGTTCAACTTCGAAACAGAAGACTGGCAGAATCTTTGGGTTGAACTGAAAAGTGTTTTAGAGTACTGGATCGATAAAGGAGTGAATGTATTCCGGATTGACAACCCGCATACAAAGTCCCTCTACTTCTGGGAATGGTGCATTGGTGAGATAAGAGCCAGGCATCCACAGGTCATATTCCTTGCAGAGGCCTTTACCCGTCCCCGTATTATGGAGCGCCTGGCTAAGGCAGGTTTCAACCAATCTTATACCTATTTCACCTGGCGTAATACAAAGCGTGATATCGAGGAGTATATGAGGGAACTTACACGAACCGGGATGCGCTACTACTTCCGACCAAACTTCTGGCCTAATACACCGGACATTCTACCTCCCGAGATTACGTACGGTGGCGAGAATGCTCATATAGCCAGGCTCATATTGGCGGCCACTCTTTCAGCGAGCTACGGTTTATACGGGCCGGTGTATGAATTTGGTTACACTCAGCCGATGCCAGGCAAGGAGGAATACATTGACAATGAAAAGTATGAGATAAAGCACTGGGAGTGGGATAAGTACACTCGCATTAAGGAGATCATCACTCGCCTGAATAGGATAAGGAAAGAAAACCCGGCACTACAGGATACCTACAACATCGAATTTGCAGAGACTACCAATGATCAGATTCTATGTTATTACAAGGTTGACAGAAGGTCCGGCAATGCGCTGATCATTGTAATAAACATGGATCATTTTAATACACAGGCTGGTGAGGTGATTCTTCCACTCAAAGATTTAGGTCTTCATCTACCCGATAGGTTTAAGGTCAAAGACCTGCTGAGTGGGGACAGGTATTACTGGGGGGGACGGAATTTTGTACAGCTAAATCCTTATGAGATGCCTGCCCATATACTGAGAATAGAATTGGAGACCGCCACAACTATATAATATGGCCGAGGGAAATAGAACGATAGACGAAAAGTTGCACTGGTATAAAGATGCGGTGATCTACGAACTGCATATCAAGGCTTTTTGCGACAGCAATGGAGATGGCATTGGGGACTTCAATGGTTTAATGCAAAAGCTCGACTATCTCCAGAATCTTGGTGTCACTGCCATCTGGGTATTACCTTTTTATCCATCTCCTCTCAGGGATGATGGTTATGATATAGCTGACTACTACAGCATAAATCCAGCCTACGGAGATCTTAAGCAATTTAAGAAGTTCCTTGATGAAGCACACCGGCGCGGCCTCAAGGTTATCACTGAGCTGGTCATCAACCACACTTCCGATCAGCATCCCTGGTTCCAGCGTGCAAGGAAAGCACCTAAGGGTTCACCTGAGCGGGACTTTTATGTCTGGACAGATAATCCCCACCAATATAGAGGTGTGCGCATTATATTTCAGGACTTTGAGGCTTCCAACTGGACTTGGGATCCGATAGCGCAGCAGTATTACTGGCACAGGTTCTTCCATCATCAGCCGGATCTTAACTATGATAATCCGCTGGTGCAGGAGGAAGTGTTTAAAATGATCGACTACTGGTGTGAGATGGGGGTGGATGGTTTCCGGCTGGATGCCGTCCCTTATCTGTTTGAAAGGGAGGGTACGAACTGTGAGAACCTTCCTGAGACGCATGCTTATCTGAAGAAGTTGCGTAAGCACGTAGACAAGGCATACCCAGGTACGCTTCTGCTTGCTGAAGCAAATATGTGGCCCGAGGATTCTGCTTCCTATTTTGGGAATGGCGACGAGTGTCATATGAATTACCACTTTCCGGTGATGCCCAGGATGTTCATGTCGCTGCAAATGGAGGACAGGTACCCCATTACGGACATATTTGATCAGACACCTGAGATACCAAGCACCTGTCAATGGGCGATCTTCTTAAGAAATCACGATGAGCTTACTCTGGAAATGGTGACGGATGAAGAAAGAGATTACATGTACAAGGTCTATGTGAAGGATCCCAAAGCTCGTATTAACCTCGGTATCCGGCATAGACTAGCGCCGTTGATGGATAACAACAGGAAGAAGATAGAGTTGTTGAATTATCTGTTGTTCTCTCTGCCGGGAACGCCGGTTATTTATTACGGCGATGAGATTGGTATGGGCGATAATTTCTACCTGGGGGATAGAGATGGTGTACGCACTCCCATGCAATGGAGCGCCGACCGTAATGCGGGTTTCTCAGCCTGCAATCCCCAGAAGCTTTATTTGCCTGTCATTCTTGATCCTGAGTACCACTATGAGTCTGTGAATGTAGAGATGCAGTCACGGAATACTTCTTCCTTGCTATGGTGGACAAGGCGTCTCATCAACACGCGGAGAAAGTATAAGGCGTTCAGCCGGGGTGATATGAAGTTCATCAATGCGGAGAATTCCAAGATACTGGCCTTTACCCGTACGTACGAAGAGGAAACGATGCTGGTCATTGTCAACTTGTCGAGGTATATACAACCAGTGGAGCTCGATATTCATGAGTATCAGGGATACCAGCCGGTAGAGGTCTTTAGCAAGAATAAGTTTCCCTCCATCAAGTCAGATACTCCCTACTTCTTCACCCTCGGACCTCACGACTGTCAATGGTTTCTTCTTCAAAAGACGAGTGCTGCCGAAACAGACACGAAGACATTGCCTATTCTCGAACTGAAGAAGTGGAATGAGCTTCTTGAGAAGCAGTCTGTTGAGCAGTTGGAGAATTACATCCTGCCGGACTACCTGATGCAGATGCGGTGGTTTGGCGGAAAGGGAAGGATGATCGTTGGCGTGAAGATCATTGACAATGCAAATATTCCACTCGAAGAAGAAAGCGCTTTCCTGCTGCTCATTGAAGTGACCTATCAGAGTGGCCTGCCTGAAATTTACCAGCTGCCTGTGGCTTTCGCCACTCAGGACGCCGCCAGGAAACTGGAGGAGAATTGTCCTAAGGCTGTCATCTCCCGAATAAAGGTGAACGGAAATAGCGGCCTGCTGTACGATGCACTCTTTAGCTACATGGTGCACCATGAGATCATAAATAGAATGGCTCAGAATCAGGACATAGCGCTTAAGGGAAGTGAGATCATGTTTAGTGGCAATAAGGAGCTGAAAAAATACTTCAGGGCGCACGATCGAATTAAATCGAGAGTACTAGCTGTCGAACAGAGTAATACCTCGATTGTTTTTGACAACAGATACTTCCTGAAGTTGTATAGGAAGGTTGACCGCGCTGTGAACCCAGACGTTGAAATTACCCATTTCCTGTCTCAGAAAGCTAAGTTCCAGCACATTCCCGCATTTGTGGGTGACATCAAGTGGAAGTATTCTACCAGCACCATGGTGCTCGGGATGATGCAGGAACTTGTAGAAAACAATGGCGATGCATGGAGCTATATGCTTGACCGGCTCGCAACTTTCAATGATAAGATCCTATCCAAGCACAAGGCAAATCTCCCATCACCGGTAGAACTCAGGGGAACTCTTACCAGTCCTGTGGGCTACGATCTCCTGCCGGATGAAATGAAGGAATTATTGGACGCTTCAGTGGCGGAGCGCGCACGGCTCCTGGGTGTCCGGACCGGTGAAATGCATCTCGCTTTAGCCTCTGGCGTTGATGAGCCGGACTTTAAGCCTGAGGAGTTTTCGCTGCACTACCAGCGGTCGCTCTTTTCGTCTTTCCAGACACTGGTCCGTTCCACTTTCCAAAGCCAGGTGCGAAACCTCAGAAAGCTGCCCGATGATGTAAGACACGAAGCTGAAGACGTGCTCGGGATGAAAGACGAAATACTGGAAACGTTCAAACGTATTTACCAGCGGAAATTTGATGTTGTCAAGATCAGGATACATGGCGACTATCACTTAGGGCAGGTGTTGTCCACCGGCAGGGACTTCATTATTCTCGATTTTGAAGGCGAGCCCGCGAGGAGTTATAGTGAGCGAAGGCTTAAGCGTTCTCCCCTGCGGGACGTAGCAGGCATGATACGGTCATTCCATTACGCGGCTTATAGCGGGTTATTTCTTAACGATCAGTTGCATAAGGACGACATGAAAAAGCTGCTCCCTTTTGCCGAGCAATGGTATCATTATATGAGCGGCTTATTTGTGCAGGCTTACCTTGAAACCGTAGGCGGCAGTGACTTTATTCCCCGGGACAAGGAAGATCTGGACATTCTTCTGCAGACATATATCCTCGAGAAGGCCATTTATGAGTTGGGGTACGAGCTAAATAGCAGGCCCGACTGGGTGGTCATTCCTCTGCGTGGTATTAAGGCCATCATGTCCAGGAGCAAGGCAGAGAAAGTTGTTAGAGTTTAATAAAAACGCTGCTTATGGCAAAGAAAGTAAAGAGAAAACAGTTCGATGAAGATATACAGCAGGTTGTCTCAGAAGCAATGGTCAGCCCGCAGGAACGGGATCATATTAATAGCCTGGGAAACCACACACAGATTACCCCAATAGTTGTAGATACAGACGCGACGAGCCAGCATTTCTCATTGCTGACCGAGTACGATATTGGTCTCATAAGGGCAGGCAAGCACTTCCATCTCTATAAAAAGTTCGGGTCTCATATTGTGGAGCATAATGGTGTCAGAGGCACTTACTTTGCTCTCTGGGCGCCAAATGCAAAGTATGTTTCTGTGATTGGCAACTTTAACGGTTGGGATCGTGGAAGCCACCCGATGAATGTCCGTTGGGATGAATCCGGAATATGGGAAGCATTTCTTCCGGATATCGGGCAGGGCGAATACTACAAGTACTTCATTGAATCACATAGCGGCTTTACAGTTGAAAAGGGTGACCCTTACGCTTTCCATTGGGAAACACCCCCTGCTACGTCAACCGTTGTATGGCCCCTCGACTACAAGTGGACTGACAGTAAATGGATGAAGGACAGGGCAAAAGTTCATGCATTGACAAAGCCGATTTCCGTTTATGAAGTGCATCTTGGCTCGTGGAGAAAGACCAACGACAACCGGTTTCTCACTTACAGGGAGTTGGCCAAGGAACTTCCCGCGTACTGTAAACAAATGAACTTCACACATGTGGAGCTTATGCCTGTGATGGAGCACCCATTCTTTGGGTCGTGGGGTTACCAGATAACAGGGTACTTCGCGCCTTCCAGCCGGTTCGGAACTCCACAGGATTTCATGTTCCTGGTCAATGAACTTCATAAGGCGGGCGTTGGTGTTATACTGGATTGGGTTCCATCTCATTTCCCCGGAGATGAACACGGACTCGTTTATTTTGATGGGACGCACCTATATGAACACCCAGATCCGCGGAAAGCCTATCACCAGGACTGGAATAGTTACATCTTCAACTATGGAAGGAACGAGGTCCGTTCGTTCCTGATTTCGAATGCGCTCTATTGGCTTGATAAATACCATATTGACGGTTTCCGCGTAGACGCCGTTGCCTCTATGCTATACCTGGATTATTCCAGGAAGGACGGCGAATGGGAGCCAAACGAATACGGAGGGAGGGAGAACCTGGATGCGGTTCATTTCCTCCAGGAGTTCAATAACGCAGTCCATTTGTTTCATCCAGATACCATAACCGTTGCAGAAGAGTCTACTGCATATCCCGGGGTAACGCACCCTGTAAGCGCTGGCGGCCTTGGCTTTGATTTGAAGTGGATGATGGGGTGGATGCACGATACACTTAGCTACTTTCAGAAAGATCCCGTTTACAGGTCTCATCACCAGGGCTCCCTTAGCTTCAGCATCGTATATGCGTTCACCGAGCGCTTTATGCTTCCGCTATCCCATGATGAAGTTGTTTATGGTAAAGGCTCTCTGATCAACAAAATGCCGGGTGATTCCTGGCAGCAGTTCGCGAACCTTCGCTTGTTGTTTTCCTATATGTACGGGCACCCCGGAGCCAAGCTGATATTTATGGGTGGTGAGTTTGGCCAGCGAAGTGAGTGGCGACATGACTTCAGCCTGGACTGGCACGAGAGCGATTATGATGCGCACCAGGGCATTCAGCGCCTCCTGAGCGACCTGAACAACTTGTATAAAACAGAACCTGCTCTATACGAGAATAATTATTCCTGGGAGGGCTTCGAGTGGATAGACTTCAATGATAGCACTAACAGTGTCCTTTGCTGGTTAAGAAAAGGTAAGGATGCTGATGATGACCTCGTGTTCGTAGCCAATTATACACCAATGTGCAGGGAGAATTACAGGATAGGTGTTCCTCAGATGGGCTACTATCAGGAGGTATTTAATTCTGATAGTAAGCGATATTGGGGATCAAACTGTCATAACGAGGAAGAAATGGAGACAGCCCCCATTCCCAAACATGGACGAACACATAGCCT
>CAMPJV010000156.1 GCA_946886975.1 uncultured Taibaiella sp.
GCTTCCGTTAATGCTTAGGGTCCCCACTGCATCAGGCGACGTCGTAGCAATATTGAAGCTTAGGGAGTCATTGCCCAGTCTTGTATTCACGGACATACTTGCCGAGAGCACATCATCACCCAGCACTATCTTGGCCACTTTGGCGTCAACTATTAGTTGTCGGAAGTTACCTGTGCCATCTATATCAACATCGGTCAGTGTGACGCCGCTAAACCGGCCGTAAGGAATGTCTGCCTGCAATACCAGTTGCTGCAGAGCCATATTCAGGGATCCGCTCAGGGTGGAATTATTGAATCCTTTTATCGATGGAGCCAGCACCGCCAGCAAGCTATCTATCTCCCTTGTGGTCACGTTGAAGGTAAGGTTCTGGTCCGGTGCGTAGCGAACGGGAGCTTGTATATAGTTGGGCAGATAGCCTGATACATAATATTGGACAGAATAGGGTAGACTCGATAGTTGATAGTTCCCCTTTATCCTTGCTGCGACGTCATTACTTTCCAGGATCAGTAGTTTCTGCCCGTCCTCCATAGTAGAGCTGGCGTATATAGAGTCTACATCCAGCCTGTGGTTATTCCTTATCAGGTTAATGTTATACAGCTTGGCATATCCCGTAAAGTTGTCTATGTCATTTCCTATGAAGTTTACATCAAAGTCAGCAGTGGCGAGAACGGAGTCTTTAGTAAGGTTCAATGCCTGCAGGTTGCTTTGCAGCAGGTTGGCCGTGGCATTAATGTTCATTTCCTTATTGTTGAAGTCCGCGCTTCCGTAAAAAGCCAGTGCTATGTTAGGATCATCCACCATCAGGTTCCCGTCAAATCGTTTCTTTGCCAGAGTGCCCTCAGCGGTGATGTTCTTATACCTGTACCCTTTCAGATCAAAATGACTGATCACAGCGTCGATCCTTACAGCCGCATTGTCCGGGTCAAAGGCCGCACCACTCACTCCTGCTCTCAGGCCTATAGTCCCAAGCACTGGCTGCCTGAGCAGGGTCCCCAGGTCAAAGCTTGAAGTGGCAACCGTACCAGAGTACACGGCGACTTTGCTATTCAGGTCAGGTATCCTAAGCTTGATATCAGATTGAATGGATCCCAGGTTCGTGGTCAGGTATCCGTTAGCCGCAAAGTTCTCTATGTACCCGACGAAGTTTCCTTTATAGTAAACATAGTTCAGTTTATCGAAGGCCACATTAGGGTTCTTTCTTAGTTCCGGCGCATACTTAAAGATGGCATTATTGGTTGTAAAGAGTTCTCCGTTCTGATAGTTGATGAACGTTCTGTTGATGTCAGGCAGACCGATCATAGATAGGTCCCCTTTAATATAAGTGCTGCCATCCGTCGCATTGAGGTTTCGTCCCCTAAGACTATCAACAGTACCGGTAATATTCCCACTTATAGTCAGCCTTGTAGGATATTTCCTCAGTACTGGCGCGAAGTAAGCCACATCTCTGGAGTCTACTATAGATTGGTTCAGCCGGCCAACCATCATCACCTTGTTGATGTAATCTGTGAAGTCAGGGAACCGCTCGTAATGCATCGCATAGTAGTTATGCAGCTTGCTGTTATTCGTTTCCAGGTATAGCTTGTCACATATAGTGGCGTTCGGCGACACGGTCGCCAGTGTAGTCAGCTTCTTTATCTCTATGCCCGACCGCTCCTTCGCACTCAGGTTCACTATGTTCCCTTTTATAGTATCTCCCCTTATACTTATGTCCTTTACATCAAAGTTGATGCCTGTCACTCCAATATGCGATGGGTCAAACTCGTTCACATATGCTGCCCTTTCTGCCGAGTTAAGCTGATACGCACTATTGTTTATTACTACCTCCTTCGCATTCACCTGCCAGTGTCCTTTGTTGAAGGCTGTTGTGTCCAGCACCTTCACACGTTTCTTCACTTCTCTCAGGCTGCTGCTCGCATAGTCTCTCATCGAGATAAACACTTGGTCTATCCTCAGGGAGTTTACGTCGATCACTCTTTTCTTCAGGTCTATTTCATCAGCATCCAGTTGCAGGCTCCCAAGGTCTATGTCGAAATCGCTTCCCACCCACGAGTCGTCCATGTGAAACCGCACGTTCTGCAGGTCCACCTTCTCTAGGTCCAGCTCAAACTCATTCTGCTTCTTGGTAGTGTCTCTTACGCCGGTATCAAAGGCATCAATGATGAATTGGTAGTTCCATTTATCCGACTTAGCCGTACGGTACAGGTGCGCATAGGTATTATGCAATCCGATATACCGGAGCACTGGTTTGTCTTTCCGCAGTATAAACCAGTCAGTAATACGTACCCTCGCCTCCCCGGCGTATAGCAGTGTATCTCCCTCTTTGTCTTCTATATACAGTCCCTGCACCAGCACATGGTTCAGCAGGTCTATCCTCACGTGCTGCACGCTTACTGTTGTCTTGAGCTTACCGGCAAGTATCTCCGCAGCCTTCCGGGCAGCAAGGTTCTGCACCGGTGTAAGGTTCACCAGTATCACGATCAGAAGCGCCAGCCCAAGGACTATCAGGGCCAGGTTTCTAAGTATTTTCAGGAAACGTGCCAGTGTGTTATTAGCTGTTTATCAATTAACCTACAAAAATAGCTCCTGACTTCCATTTGTTATGGAATAAAATGTTAATGAACAGCCCATTTGCCGCCCAACCAGCTCAAATGCTGGTATTTTCTTAAAAGCACACTATTTTCGGCAAGTCTTTTGAACGGTACCATTGTTCCAACTCCGTTCAGTAACTAAAGTAAATTCCATATAAATGAAATTAGTTTCACTTTGCACATCTTTATTATTGCTTGCAATGTCAGCTTCAGCACAAAAGCCTGGTGCGTTTACCGGCAAATACCCGGACACCCGTAAAGCCGCTCAGTCAGATGATATATTTGGCACACGTGTAGCAGATCCCTATCGTTGGCTGGAGGACGATATGGCTGAGGAGACAAAGGATTGGGTCACTCGCCAGAATGTAGTTACCAATGCTTATCTCGATCAGATTCCATTTAGGGACGCCATTCGCCAGCGACTCACCGAGCTTTGGAATTACGAGAAGTTCTCCGCACCCTTCAAAGAGGGTGAATACACTTACTTCTTTAAGAATGATGGCTTGCAGAACCAGTCCGTCCTCTTCCGTCAGAAGAAGGGAACAGAGCCCGAGGTATTCCTCGATCCTAATAAGTTCTCTCCCGACGGTACCACTTCCCTTGCGGGCATAGACTTCACAAAGGATGGAACCTTATGTGCCTTCCAGATCTCCGAAGGTGGCAGCGACTGGCGCAAGGTCATCATCATGGACACGCGCACGAGAAAGCAGGTAGATGACAGCCTCATGGACGTGAAGTTCAGCGGTCTTTCCTGGAAGGGTAATGACGGTTTCTATTATAGCAGCTACGACAAGCCTAAGGAGGGCAGCCAGCTCTCAGGCAAAACGCAGATACATAAGCTCTTTTACCACAAGCTCGGCACTCCCCAAACTCAGGATGCTTTGATTTTTGGTGGTGAGGAAACTCCACGTCGTTACGTTGGTGGTTATGTTACGGAAGATCAGAACTTCCTTGTGATCTCCGCCGCAAACGCTACCTACGGCAACGAGCTCTACATCCAGGACCTTACCATGACCAAGGCGCCCATCGTCCCAATCGTCACTGGATTCGAGCACGAGCAGGACGTTGTGTATTCCGACAAAGGAACCTTGTACATCCTTACCAACCAGCAGGCCTCCAATAAAAGACTGGTTACGGTCAGTGCCGCCAATCCTAAACCAGAGCATTGGAAAGACCTCATCAAGATGACTCAGTTTCCTCTTTCGGTTAGTACCAGTGGAGGAAAGCTGTTTGCGCATTACCTTAAAGATGCTGTAACTCAAGTTGTCCAGTATAACCTTAGTGGAAAGCAGGAGCGTGTTATTGAGCTTCCTGGTTTAGGTACCGCAAGTGGCTTCAGTGGCAAGCGCGAGGACAAAGAGATTTACTACTCTTACGCCTCTTACATCTACCCGTCTACCATCTTTAAGTATGATATGAATACGGGCAAGTCCGCTATCTACAAGAAGCCCGGCATCAACTTCGACCCCACAAAGTTCGAAAGCAAGCAGGTCTTCTACAATGGTCCCGACGGTACCAGCATCCCGATGATCATCACATATAAGAAAGGCCTGCAGTTGAATGGCAAGAATCCCACTATGCTCTATGGCTATGGTGGTTTCAGTATCAGCCTCTCACCTTCGTTCAGTGTCAGCAATGTAGTCTTCATGGAAAACGGCGGTGTCTATGCAGTGGCCAACATCCGCGGTGGCGGAGAGTATGGCGATGAGTGGCACGATGCAGGCACTAAGTTGCAGAAGCAGAATGTATTTGATGACTTCATAGCCGCTGCCGAATACCTCATCGATCAGAAGTACACATCTAAGGACTACCTCGCCATCTCAGGCGGTTCCAATGGTGGCCTTCTCGTTGGTGCGGTCATGACTCAGCGTCCCGATCTCTTCCGCGTATGTTTCCCAGCAGTAGGCGTGCTCGATATGCTCCGTTATCACAAGTTCACAGCCGGTGCCGGTTGGGCCTACGACTATGGTACAGCAGATGATAGCAAGGAGATGTTCGATTATTTGTACAAGTATTCTCCTGTTCATAATACTAAGAAAGGCACCTGTTATCCCGCTACCATGGTTACCACCGGCGACCATGATGATAGGGTAGTGCCTGCCCACTCCTTCAAGTTCGCGGCTGCCCTCCAGGAAGCACAAAGCTGCCCCAACCCTGTCCTTATTCGTATCGAAACCAAAGCAGGCCATGGTGCGGGCAAGCCCACCTCAATGATCATAGCAGAGCAGGCCGATAAATGGGCTTTCCTGTTATACAACATGGGCCTCTCCTACAAGAAGCCATAATACCTCTCTTATAGAACACCTCACTGCCGGGCCTCACACCCGGCAGTTTTATTTTGTCCTCCTCACATCCGCCCTTCTCGATCATATTAGTATAACCAACCATTGGTATGCTTTCACTATGCTTTATCTATGCTTTGTCTATGCTTTCACTATGCTTTTACCCCGGTTCTGGATAGGAGCGTGACCGGCCCTTGAGCGAAGTATCAGCGAAGTATCACTGGAGTTTCCACCCGATCGCTAGCCTATCACCGGCCTATCACTGCTCTATCGCTGCCCTATCGCTTTATATCTCCACACCAAGACCATACTGCACATCCCTCCTTATATACCCTTATAAACATCACCACCAAAGTCGTATACAAGACCAATGGCGTCATTCGCGCAGTTGACCACCTACTGATCCCATAGACCACAAGGGCACATCCTAATCCCAATAGGGAGAGCACATTCGTTCTCCCTATATTTTATATCAATATACCAGCACCTACACTCCTCCTCGTCCACTTCTTCACTTCTCCACTCCTTAACTTCTCAACTCCTCAACTTCTCAACTCCTCCACTTCTCCACTCCCAAACTTCGTAGTATCTTTACTCCGGTGAAAGAGAAGATCTCGGTATTCGACATTTTTAAGATAGGAGTTGGTCCCAGTAGTTCACACACTTTAGGCCCCTGGCGTGCCGCTCTCCGTTTCGTAGACAGCATTTCACAAAAAGGCCTCGACCAGGTCAGGTCGGTCAAGGTTCTCCTTTACGGCTCCCTTGCCAAGACTGGTAAAGGCCACGGCACGGACGTCGCTGTCATCCTCGGCCTCTGTGGCGAAGACCCGGTAACCTTCGATGTCAACCAGATCACCCCGCGCATCACACAGATATCCGAGCAGCGCACCATGAAGCTCGGCGGTTCTAAATCGCTTGTCTTCAATCCTGCCGAGGACGTAGTCTTCCTCATGAACGAGTCTCTGCCATATCATCCCAATGCCCTCACCTTTCTTTGCAGCTTTGAAGATGGCAACGAAATAGCCGAGACCTACTATTCCACAGGCGGCGGCTTCGTGGTAAAGGAAGGGGACATAGGCAGCAGCAACGCGTCAGTAGACCTGCCATTCCCAATAGAGAAAGCAGATGACCTCCTTCACTGGTGCCGCAAAACCGGCCTTAGCATCTCCGAAGTAGTCATGGAGAATGAGCATGCCTGGCGCTCCGAAGAGGAAACAAAAGCAGGTGTCCTCAAGATCTGGGATACCATGCGCGACTGCACCTACCGTGGCGCACACATCGGTGGCGAACTTCCCGGCGGTCTCCACGTCACCCGCCGTGCCGCAGCTCTGAATAAAAAGCTCTTAAAAGACAAATCATACAACAACTACTCCGAGTGGATAGATGCCATCCGCAGTGGTGGTCAAAGCTTCAAGTACACCCTCGACTGGGTAAGTTGCTTTGCCCTTGCGGTAAATGAAGAGAATGCATCCTTCAGTAGAGTCGTTACTGCTCCTACGAATGGCGCAGCCGGCGTAGTCCCTGCAGTG
>CAMPJV010000157.1 GCA_946886975.1 uncultured Taibaiella sp.
AACCTGGACCACCACAACAAACTGGGAGAAAGAGACTATTCCAATTTCGTTTCTAAAAAGAAAGCCAGCGCCACGGCTAACAAGACAACCGCTAATAGCCCATTCTGGTATAGCTACGTAGATGCCCTCTACCAGTCAGGTGTTTCCAAGGGTTACTACAACGTTGTTTACCAGGATAGTAATCTGACTTATCAGGGTACGACCGGGTTGAACAATGTCTTCCAATATGGTATGGGTATTTTGTTCGATCCAATGGACAGCGCTTTTTATTATAGTTCCAGCGCCGGACAGATCCAAGACTATGACTGGATCAATCAAAGCTGGATTGTCAATTCCGGTGATTCCTATGTTATAGATAGCATGCAGTTCAATGTTAAGTACTACCGTACTCAGAATGTAACAGACTCTCTGATAATATATATTGCAAAGGTAGCTGCCAGCGGCAACCCTACCGGTTATTACACTGGCCAGTTCAGCGGTCCTCCAGTACGTAAGTTTATCTCTGCGTGGTATGATTCCTCAAACAATGAGTTTTCTTCTCAGATTGCACCAACCTCTTATGTCAGGATTGCAAAGGCATTAGACGCAGCCGCATTTGAAGATACAACACTTACGGGCGGCTATCTGAATATGACAGCCTTAGGAATGCCTCTACCTGCTCCGATGACTTTCACAGCTGGTCAGAAGGCACTCGTATATGTACACTTTAAGAGCGGACAAGCGTATCCTCTTGGTACACCGGTCACTTCCGCTAACTATATTCGTATGTATTCTTACGACATTCCAGGACAAGACCTGATGTTGATTCAGAACAAGAACTCCTATATGACCAGCATGTATGCTACCAGACAAATAAAGTACACAAGTCCAAACTGGAATGACTTTACTGATAACGCTGGTCATTCTATGTTGATTCCTGGTGTTGGCTATACTAGCGGCAACATGACAGACTTTGCTTTCAGAGTTACTTGTGCTAATTGCTTTCCTTTAAGCGTCAAGGATGCTTCGAACCTGATCGGCAGCATCAATGCTTACCCGAACCCAGCTAATACTGAAATCACCATACCATTTACTTTGAAAGAAGCTACCGCTACAAACGTAACGATCAGCAACACAGTAGGTCAGGTTATGGCGTCTCAGAGCTTTGGTAAGGTTACTTCTGGCAAGGCTGTTTTCTCTACTGCCAACCTCGCAAGTGGTGTTTACTTCTATACAGTAGAGGCAAATGGCGCTCGCAGCACCGGCCGCTTTGTAGTATCTCACTAATTTTCAAGTACTTTCATAGAGTGGAAAGGGTAACGCACAGACGTTACCCTTTTCTTTTTTACAAAACAATACTTTATTATTGCACACCTCGCCCAGCAAGTGGTGGTACGTAATTATTATTATCCTAATAAGCAAAGTGAATAGAGAATGGCTAAAAATCTGCTGATCGTTGAGTCGCCTGCCAAAGCCAAGACTATAGAGAAGATCCTCGGTAAAGATTTCGAAGTAAAATCCTGTTATGGCCACATAAGGGATCTGGAAAAGGAGGACATGGGCATCGATCTGAAGAACGGGTATAAGCCAACCTATAAGATTTCCGACGACAAGCAACGCGTCGTGAATGAACTCAAATCTATCGCAAGAAAGTCTGATGAAGTTTGGCTGGCAACGGATGAGGACCGAGAAGGAGAAGCTATCTCATGGCACCTTTGCGAAGTGCTCGGCCTCGATCCTAAGAGTACAAAGCGGATTGTCTTTCATGAAATTACCAAACCAGCTCTATTAGGAGCAGTACAAACTCCCCGGACAGTTAATATGGACCTGGTGAATGCACAGCAAGCCAGGAGAATACTTGACAGGATTGTGGGCTTTGAGCTATCCCCGGTGCTATGGCGGAAAATGAGCATGAGGAATAATCTTTCTGCAGGGCGGGTGCAGTCGGTAGCGGTCAGGGTAATTGTTGAAAGAGAGCGTGAAATCAATCAGTTCAGCGCTAAGAGTAGTTTTAAGGTGGAAGCCTTTTTCCAGGCGCCCGACCTCAACAGCAGAGTAGTGACCTTTAAGGCTGAAGGTCCTGCACAGACAGATGCCGGCACGTCAAGGAGCTACCTCGAAAAATGCATCGGAGCAACTTATGCTGTAAAAGATGTACAGGTAAAGCCGGCAAAAAAATCTCCTGCGGCTCCCTTTACTACTTCTACATTGCAACAGGAGGCCAGCCGCAAGCTGGGGTACTCCGTTTCCAAGACAATGCTTATTGCGCAACGGCTATATGAGAATGGACACATCACTTACATGCGTACTGACTCAGTAAATCTTTCGGAGACGGCAATTGATAACATCAGGGGTACAGTCCATAATCAATATGGCGAGAAGTATTATCAGAAAAGACTCTTTCAGACTAAGAATCAATCAGCGCAGGAGGCGCACGAAGCCATTCGGCCCACTGATATGAATACTACGTCCATAGGAGATGCCGACACTCAAAGGTTATATGACCTTATATGGAAGCGCACTATGGCCAGCCAGATGGCAGATGCACAACTAGAGCGCACTATTGCAAAGATTGGCATTTCGTCCCACCCGGACCCCCTAACTGCCACAGGTGAGGTGCTTCGATTCGATGGCTTTCTAAAAGTATATACAGAAGGCAGGGATGACGAAGATGGGGAAGAAGAGAACGAAGGCATGCTACCTCCCCTTACGGTAGGTCAGCAATTAGACCTGCAGGAATTGAGGGCAACTGAGCGGTTTACAAGACCTCAGCCAAGGTATACGGAAGCTTCGCTGGTAAAGAAGCTGGAAGAATTGGGAATAGGACGTCCATCTACCTACGCGCCTACCATCAGTACCATACAGCAGAGAGGATATGTTGAAAGAAAAGACCGCGAAGGAGTAAAGCGGGAATACCAGATATTGTCTCTGAAGGGCACTGAAATCAAGCAGCGTAAAGACAGTGAAACAGTTGGCGCAGAAAGATCAAAGCTCTTTCCTACGGATTTAGGCTTGGTAGTGACGGACTTCCTTAAGGAGCACTTTAATAAAGTAATGGACTATGGCTTTACAGCCAAAATAGAAGAAGAGTTTGATGAAATTGCCGGAGGAAGGATAGCGTGGAACAAGATGATAGATGATTTCTACCATCCCTTCCACGAAAGAGTGGAACAGACTATAGAAACGGCAGCCAGGGCGAAAGGAGAGCGAGAGCTCGGTATGGATCCTCAAAGCGGCAAGCCGGTACTTGCAAGACTGGGAAGGTTTGGTCCAATGGTCCAGATCGGCCTGGCAGATGAAGAAGAGAAGCCAAGGTTCGCCACACTGAAAAGCACTCAAAGTATCGAGACCATCACTCTCGAGGAGGCTCTTGACCTATTCAAGCTGCCACTTACCCTTGGGGTTTTTGAAGACAAAGAGGTTGCTGTAAATCTTGGCAGATTTGGTCCCTACGTTAAGTGGGGAGAGCAATTCATCTCTCTCCCTAAGAATGAGGATCCATTAACTGTCGACCTTGAAAGAGCCATTGAGCTCATAGGTGAAAAGCAGCAGGCTGACGCTCCCATAGCGCACTACGAAGGAAAGCCTGTCACCAAAGGCAAAGGAAGGTTTGGTCCCTTTATCAAGTACGATGATCTTTATATTAACGTTCCCCGTCGGTATAACTTTGATGCACTGAGCCAGTCTGACATCAACGAGCTGATCAGTCAGAAGCTCGAGAAGGAGGCTAAAAGATATATCAAACAGTTTGAGGGCGAAAACATAGCTATCGAAAACGGCCGCTGGGGCCCATTTATCCGGTTTGGCAAGCTAATGCTTAAGCTCGGCAGAAGGGAAGAAGGAAAATGGACTCCGGAAGAGCTGGCTGATATTTCGCTCGAGGATGTGAAGAAGATGATTGTAGATCAGATGCCTGATGCCTTTGAGAAAAAGGCGAAAAAATCCAAGGCTGCAAGCAAATCTTCACCGAAGAAAGCAGCGGCGAAGAAGGCCGTTGCCAAAAAAGCCGTCGCTAAAAAGAAGCCTTAGTTTTAGCCAATTTGTAAAACCTCTTTAAAATCTTATTCCTTGCACAGGAATAACGCGAAATTGTCGTAAATTTCTAATACAGGAACTGGCATTAGCTATGTGGGAGAACAAGGAAATAACGGCACTGCTTCGGTTGATAGATGACCCGGATGATGAGGTCTTCGATACAGTCTCTAATAAAATACTGAACTACGGCAGAGCTATTATCCCTAATCTCGAGAGCCTTTGGGAGCACACAGAGGATCAGTCTCTCCAGGAGCGCATAGAGTTGTTGATACACCGTGTTCACTTCCAGGATCTGCAGCAAGAGCTTCTTGAATGGAGTGAATCAAGAAGACCGGAACTCCTTCGTGGTGCAATCATTGTAGCCAGGTACCAGTTCCCGGACTTGAATGTTCCGGCGTTACTCACTCAGTTCGATCAGATCAGGCGCAATATCTGGCTGGAGCTGAATAATTACCTCACTCCGCTGGAACAGGTGAATGTTTTCAATAGTATTCTTTACAATTATTATAAGCTGCAGGGTCATGAGCTCACGGAACGTGAACCGAAACATTTCTTCGTAAACCAGGTGTTGGAGAGTAAGCAGGGCAACGCTTTCTCCATCGGTGTTATTTATCTGGCCCTATGTGAGCTTTTGGACATTCCCATCTTCGCGGTTAACATTCCCAGGCAGTTCGTCTTTGCTTATATAGACACCCTCCATCACTTCTTCAGCCCGGACAGTGAAGGGGTGCAGCAGATTCAATTCTTTATCGATCCCACGAGTGGTGTAGTTTATACCCAAAAGGATGTGGAGGCATACCTGAAGAAGATCAATGCCGGAGAAAAAGATAATTACTTTGCGCCTGTAGACACAAAGAGGGTCATCTTGAAAATGCTTGAAGAGCTTTGCCTTTGCTTTCGTTATAAGAAGGAAGATCAGAAAGCAGATGAGATACAGCAGCTGATGAATATCCTGCTTCCCGAGACACTCGATGACGCCGACTTATAAATAAGCCTTTCTCAAGAGCAACAAATCAGCAATTATTATCGCTGTTACCGCCTCCGCCACTACTGGCACCCGCAAAGCGATGCAGAGGTCGTGTCTTCCCTTTATTTCAAATGCCTCAACTGACTTGGTTTCCTTATTCCACGTCTGCTGCTGTTTGGGTGTGCTGCTCGTTGGCTTAACTGCTATTCTAAAGACCAGCTCATTCCCGTTGGTGATCCCTCCATTTATGCCCCCTGCATGATTCGTCCTCGTATGGCCCTCCTCGTCTATGATAGCGTCATTGTGCTTGCTTCCTTGCATGCGAGATCCTTCAAAGCCACTACCAAACTCGACTCCCTTTACGGCAGGTATGGAGAAAACAGCATGGCTGATCGTGGATTCTACAGAATCAAAAAACGGCTCGCCCAATCCTACTGGCATTCCTGTTGCGGTACATTCCACTATGCCGCCAATGCTATCCTGTGCTTCAATGGCTGTTTGTATCGCCTGCTCAATGTCTGCATTTCCTCCCGCTTCTATGAGCTTTGCCCGGACAGATATCTCGCCGATATTTTTCTTTGCTATCACCCCCGCCGCTACTAGTGCCAGGGTCAGACGCCCGCTTGAATGACCTCCCCCGCGATAGTCGTTATGGCCTGAGAACTTTTCGTGCAGCACAAAGTCTGCATGCCCTGGCCGTGGAGTATTTCTTATCTTGTTGTAATCTGAAGACTGTACATTGTTGTTCTCAAACATTACGGTAATAGGCGAGCCCGTAGTTTTCCCATTGAACACGCCGCTCACTATCTGCGGCAGATCGTCCTCCTTTCTTGGAGTAGTACCGGCAGCTCCCGCTTTCCTCCTTTCCAGGTCCCCAAGGAAATCTTCTTCCTTCAATTCTATTCCGGCACGACACCCATCTACAACAATACCAATCCGCCTTCCATGCGATTCTCCAAAGATTGTTACCCGGAATATTCTGCCTAGTGAATTCATGTGTTAAGATATTAAGTTCGACTCTGCCCCTAAAGATGCTAAATGTCCAAAGAAAGCAGGGTAGCTTTTTGAAACAGTCTCTGCGCCGGTAATCGTCACCGGACCATCAGCGTTCAGCCCTCCTATTGCAGCTGCCATAGCAATCCTGTGATCTTTATAGCTGTCTATCGTAGCAGCTCTTAATTTCGGCGTGCCTGTTATCATTAAGCTATCGTCTTCCACCCTGAATGTCACTCCAAACTGGTAAAGCATCTCGCAGATACTATTAGCACGGTTGCTTTCCTTATTCGTAAGCCGTTTGATGCCTGCTATTTCGCTCTCGCCTTCACAGCACGACGCAAGTATGGAAAGAATAGGAA
>CAMPJV010000158.1 GCA_946886975.1 uncultured Taibaiella sp.
GCTATCAAGAGGCACTAAAGAGCCTGGGAAGGGACGTGATATGAAGCTGGATATTATGTGTGGATCTGTATGGTGGCAGCTGTAAGCTTCTTTTGAAGGAAGGCGGCATAGGTGGAGGCAGCTTTGGATACCAGCTTCGACTGGGCGGCGGAGATGGGTGTGAAGAGCTCGCATTCTATGGCAACTGAGTCTTTGATGACGGTCCTTTTCCAGATGCCGACCACCTTTCCGTTTACCACGACTATGGGGCGGAAGATGCCATTGTTGGTGAAGGCCTTTGCATGATGCCCGATCTCTATGGCGGCGCTGCGGTTCTTATAGCTGATAAGGTATTCGTCGAAGGCGGGGAGGAGGTGGACAGCGGGTTGTAGATTCGCAGGTGGAGTGCCGGAGGAGATGAACCAGTAGGTTTGATCATCCAGCTGTTCGGAGGAGAGGTGAGGTTTGATGAGGTCTATCGCCTCGGTGACATCTTTAACACGGAGGCCTGACCACCAATGGAAATCCTGCGCTGTAGCCGGGCCGTGGCTGGAGAAGTATGTTTTGGCAAGAGAGGCTAAGGCTTCCTGCCTGGTGAGGGTGGTCTTCTTCTTTACCCTTTCACTCAGGAGGGCATAGGTGGGCAGCTTGCCCCTGAAAGGACCGCTGCAGATGAGACCATCCAGTTCCGCACGGATGAGAAGGTGGCCGGATCGGTATTCATCTGTTTTGATCTTTGCTTTATGGAGCTCTTCGACTAACTCAGTACGGGTGAGATGGTGCGCCTTACTGAGGGCTTTCTCAATGATATTATTGCTGCGGGTGTATATTTTCTGCGTCAGTTCGAGTTGCTTGTCCCGGGACTTAGATTGTGCTTTGATGTAGGGGCCAGTGAGTTCGAGCATCCAATAGATATCATGGGGAGAGACGAAGTGCCAGGTGGGGCGCATGACGTGTGTTCTCAGAACCTGTCCATTGTTGATGGCAGCATCGATGTCCTTCTCCGTAGTGCCGGGAAGACGAGCGCCTATGGCCCATTTTGCCATGGGGAGGTCCTGTGATTGCATGGCACCGAACCATCTCACAAGGTTGCCGGGCGTTTTGAGTTCAGTGTTGGAGATCTGCTGATTTGCCAGGCGAGAAGTGATGATGTTTGAGGTCTTCATTTGGGGAATGAAGATAGCTTATGCTTTTAGTTTCTCTATGCGCTCTGTGAAGGAACAGAGTAGCGTGTTGGCAGCGTGGATTTGGAGGGTAAGCATGCCCTTTTATCTTTGTGACACTAAACAACCTATGATGAAACCCTTTTCCTGCCTGCTTCTTTGTCTGCTAATCGGTACATCTTTGAACGCTCAAATGGTGATGCGTCGGAAGGCGAAGGAACATGAGATGCCCCCATCTGCGATCCTGGTGCAGCTCCGTACCGGAAGCAACCAGGTAAAGTACTATCAGAAGGCAAACAGGACGGAAGACCTGAAGAAGGCTACTGAGGCTATCGCCACAGCCAATATGAAAATGGTGCAGGACTTCAACGAAAATTTCTCCTATTGCCCTGTGTACTACTTCTATGACACAAACAGGCAAGCGGTGTTAGCGAAAAGCTTTAGTGGTGTGTTGCTGGACAAAGAGCTGAACCCAATTTATGACTTGCAGATACCAACTACAGACACGTCCTATTTTATCGTCAGGTATGGAGTGACTGAAGATGCGGAGGAATGGCATAAAAAGACACTGGTGGCTGCGGACCACAGAGGTGTGCAGTTGAGGCATCCATTGCCGCTAAAAGCTTACCAGGAGTGTATGAGTCAAAGGGCTGCCGACTATAAGAAGTATAAGTTTATGTCGAACCAATACAATGTCGAATATCATGGAATGGCCGGCGCTTATGGTCTTACTCTTCAATGGTTCTACAGGAGGCACATAGAGAAGTAGAACAAGCAGCGCTCTTAGCCATACGATCCGACATACTATTATATCCATGCCTTTGTCCGGTCAGATGGGCGTTTGAAATCTGAGATACTAATAAACCCTTTTCGCTACTTTAGCGCTCTTCAATCCCAAAAACATGAACAAACAAATAAGGCAGTTAGCGCCTAAGGAACTATGGAACCATTTTGCGGATCTTAATGCTGTGCCCAGGCCTTCGAAGAAGGAGCAGAGGGTGATCCGGTTTATTAAGGAGTTTGGTGAGGGGCTGAAGCTGGAAACCATAGTGGATGAAGTAGGCAACGTGATCATTAGAAAGCCCGCGACTACAGGGATGGAGGGCAGAACACCGATAGTGCTGCAGAGCCACCTGGACATGGTGCACCAGAAGAATGCGGGAACAGAGTTTGACTTTGACACGCAAGGGATAGAGATGTACGTGGATGGAGACTGGGTGAAGGCGAAGGGCACAACATTAGGGGCTGACAACGGTGTAGGTGTGGCCGCTATTATGACTTTGTTGGCGTCTACTGCTATTCCTCATCCGCCGCTGGAGGCGCTATTTACTATTGACGAGGAGACCGGGATGACTGGTGCCTTTGCCCTGAAAGGCGGATTGCTGCAGGGAAAGATCATGCTGAACCTGGACACGGAGGAGGATAATGAGCTAACTATCGGCTGCGCCGGCGGAGCTGATGTGACCTGCTCCGGTACTTATGAACAGCAGGCGACGACGAATACTGCTGCTTTCAAAATAGTGGTGAATGGATTGACGGGTGGTCACTCGGGTGGAGACATTCATAAGGGAAGAGGCAATGCCAACAAGCTGATGAACCGGCTGCTGCTGGATCTGACAAAGGAGTACAAAGTAAGCATTGCGAGTGTGGATGGCGGAGGGCTGAGGAATGCCATACCGAGAGAGTCTGCGGCTGTTGTCGTTACCCCCAAAGAGCACGCAGAGGCGGTGAAAGCAAGGGTAGGGGAGTTTGCCACAACATTTAAGGAAGAGTACGGGGTGACGGACCCGGGAGTGCAGGTGTCCATTGAACAGACAGAAGCGCCGACACATGTGATGGATATAGCCGTTCAGCAGAAACTATTGAGAAGCATTTACACCTGCCCTAATGGGATATACAGGATGAGCCCGGACATTGAAGGACTGGTGCAGACCTCCAACAACGTGGCAAGAGTGATCGTTAAAGATGGTAACTATTCGGTGCAGTGCCTGAGCAGGAGCTCGGTGGACTCGGAGAAGACTGACCTGGTGAATGCTATCTGCTCCGCGTTTGAGCTGATTGGTGCAACAGCCACGTTTGGTGGTGCATATCCGGGATGGAAGCCAAAGCCGGAAGCGCCGATCGTTCAACTAATGTCTGATCTCTATAAGGAACTATATAAAGAGCCTGCGCATGTAAGTGCGGTACACGCAGGCCTGGAGTGCGGCATTATAGGGAGGAACTATCCTGAGATACAGATGATCTCCTTTGGGCCGAACATCTATGGTGCACACTCGCCTGATGAAAGAGCCCAGATAAGCTCTGTGCAGAAGTTCTGGAACTTTCTGCTGGAGACACTGAAGAGGATACCTGCAAATAATTAGCACATAAAAAAGAGGCTGACCATATAAGGGCAGCCTCTTTGATAACGATTATCTTATTGCTGGATGATAACCTGACCTACGTCAGTCTTAACTCCATAAGTTACATTCACATTTGGTAGCGTCATGTCCAGATAGAGCGGAGCCGTCGCATCGAACCAGACATTGTAAGTGCCGGCAGGTAGACCAGTAAACAGGAAATGTCCGCTTTGATCGGGTATCGCGCTGAAAGTATCTACTCCCATTATTGCATAAACGGTGGTCATAGAAGCAAGTGGAATTACGATGCCCTCTAGCTGTCCGTCTGTAAGTGAGGAATAGGCACGTATTACGGGCTTAAGCTTGTACTGACCATTGCCAGTCTGGAGGATAGACTTGCCTGCGTCGAAATCGATCCAGATGTCGTAAGCGCCATTGGCTACGAAAGTCTGGTTGAGATTGAGCTTCAAGCCGCTCTCCTGTGCGGAAGGCGTATTGAGCGCGTGCGTAACTCCATTTACAACAATAGAGTTGTTCGGACCGAGTATGAGCCTGATCTGGTTGATCGTTCCGACAGGAAGATCGGCCCTGACGAGCAGCGTATCCATGCCGTTGCGGAACCTTAAGATGTCATACAGTCCGGGCCTGATGGGAGTAAGGACTATAGGGCTGCCTCCAGCCATTGTCACCTCCACCGACTCGATGTCCAGGTAAATGGCATCGTAGTCTGCCGGTCCGTCCGTCAGGTGCATACTTACAGTAGCTTTCCCTGCGGTAGTGTTGTTGTTATTGTCGTCGTCTTTGCTGCAGGAAGTCAAGAACGAGCTTCCTAATAAGAGTGCCATTGAGCTTGCCAGTAAAATGCTTTTCATTTTAAATTGATTTAATTATTCAGGGCGTGTACAAAACCGTACCAACTTGTTAGTTCTGAACGAGTTTTGTGATAAATATAAGACGTGGTGGAACCCTAGGACAAGCTGATATTCTGTTAATAAGCTCACTGAAACACGCATTGGGAAATAGGGGCAGGCGTAAGTGGTGACAAATGAACTGATATTCCATTATAGTAATTTGCCATAACGTAAAGTAATAGTGAGCCACCGGGATTTAGCCCTGCGCCACCTTCAGTTCATTCTCATCAGTAAGATCAAGCCGGAGCGGCGTAATGGACACAAATCCATTCTCAACGGCCCACCGGTCAGTTCCTTCGTCTGCGGCTTCGAGAGGAGCAACCGTGATCCAATAGTGCTTTCGGCCCATTGGGTCCACACCTGGGACAACCTTGCCATCATACAACCTTACCGACTGTCGCGTCCATTTGATTCCCTTCGGATCAAAAGGAAAGTTGACATTGTAAAGGGCAAGCCCTGGCTTCTTCAGCAAGATGGAGAGTGCCTCAGCAACGAAAGGAGCCAACCCCTCAAAATCCGGCTCAGTTTTGCCAACGGGAGTGCTGAGTGCGATACCAGTTACGCCGAGAAGCACCGCCTGCTTGGCGGCAGCAAGCGTGCCGGAGTGCCACATCGAGTTTCCAAGATTGGGACCCATGTTGATTCCTGAGAGTACCACATCAGTTTTGGACCAAAGGTGAGTGCCAAGTGCTACACAGTCCGCCGGCGTACCGTTCACGCGATATGCATCCATTCCTTCGAAGACAATAGGAGATTTCTTGTAAGACAGCGGGCGGGAGTGCGTGATGGCATGTCCCATTGAAGACTGCTCAACATCAGGCGCTACAATTCGCACCTCGCCAAACTGAGAAGCCACCTTTGCCAAAGCAGCTATGCCGGGACTATATATGCCATCGTCATTAGTAATCAGGATTCTCATACCCGTTATCGCCATATTATCATGCCATTAGTACTCTGCCATGGTACAGTTTTTTGAATAGCTCATCAATTGGAAAATATATGATAGCAGCGCAACTATTGCACAACCCCGGGGCGGGTGAAGGAGCCTACACAAAAGAGGAGCTTACGGAGCTGCTGGAGCGATACGGATACAAATGCAACTATGCCTCCACCAAAGAGGATGGATGGGATACCATAGATGAAGACGCAGAGCTGGTGATCATTGCCGGTGGGGATGGGACCGTAAGGAAGGTCATGCAAAAGCTGCTGGAGCGAAAGATGAAGGAAAAGAAGTTTCCGCTGGCGGTGCTGCCTATGGGGACCGCTAACAATATTGGCAATACCTTTTATTCGAGTCTTGATGCTGAAACTGTGGTAAAGAGCTGGGCCCAGGGTAACAGGAAGAAGGTTGACATAGGGAGAATTGAGGGACTAAAAAAGGACATGTTCTTCATGGAAGGATTTGGTATTGGTGTCTTTCCCAGGCTGATGAAAGAGATGAAGAGACAGGAAGAGCGGCATGAGAAAGATCCGCAGGCGGAACTGAAGACCGCACAAGAGATATTGCATGACCTTGTGCGCACGTACGAACCAAAGAAGTGTTCGATAACTATAGACGGAAAGGACTATACGGACGACTACGTGCTGGTGGAAGTAATGAACATCCGTTCCGTTGGCCCGAACCTATTCCTCGCTCCTTATGCTGACCCTACGGATGGTTTACTGGATGTCGTCCTGATACCTGCAACAGAAAAGGAGAAGCTGGCGATGTACATGCAACACAGGAAAGAGGGCGTAGAGGAACCTTTTACTTTTAATATTGTGCAGGGCAAATGCATAGAGCTGAAGTGGAAAGGCACGCATGCTCACATAGACGATAAGCTTATTACCATGGACAAATCGCTAAAGCTGAAGATTGAACTTCATGAGGGACTAATTGAATGTTTGGTGGAGTAGAGGCAATGATGCAGCCAACGGAGACTGTCTGTACC
>CAMPJV010000159.1 GCA_946886975.1 uncultured Taibaiella sp.
TTGGCTGTTGGCTGTTGGCTGTTGGCTGTTGGCTGTTGGCTGTTGGCTGTTGGCTTAAGAATAGCCGAACAAGATAGAGGAGATTCACTACACCAACAACCCTAAGGCAAGGCAACGATACTTTTTCAGAAACGAAATTTCTGGATAATTATAGTCAGGATGTATTCACCTTCGGCCGGTAACCTGGGCTCTTAGAGTCTGTAGTTATTCCCTAATCCAAAATCCATAATTCAAAATTCGCTAGTGGTAAATTCTCGCGGAGGGAAAAGCCAACGGCTAACGGCCAAAAGCTAACGGCCAGATACAATGTGTAGAATCGCAGGCATATTAGACCGATCTAACCAGACACTCGAAAGAGATGTGATGGTGATGAGGGACGCTATGAGTCATGGCGGGCCGGACGATTCAGGAGTGTACCTGGACGTGGAGAAGGGACTTGCGTTTGGCCACCGCAGATTGTCCATTATCGACCTTTCACCGGCGGGACATCAGCCGATGCAGCGGGAGGAGATTACACTTGTTTTCAACGGAGAGATATATAATTATGGGGAACTTCGCCAACAGCTGAAAGCCAGCGGTCAAAGCTTCGCCACTGACAGCGATACCGAAGTTATCATACGTGCTTACCAGCAATGGGGCACCGTCTGCTTCGAGCGGTTCAGGGGCATGTTTGCCCTTGCTATATACGACGAGAGAAAAGGAGAGCTGGTGCTTGCACGTGACCACGCCGGAATTAAGCCGCTCTACTATTTCTGCGACGGTAAAAAACTATATTTTGCTTCGGAGATAAGAGCATTCAGAGCGCTCAGATACAGGTGGCAGGAAAGAGAAGACTGGAAGGTCTTTTTCCTTACCTATGGCTTCCTGCCAGAGCCGGTCACGACTATAAAGGACGTACATCCGCTTCCCAAAGGGAGCTATAAAGTATTCAATATCCATACACTTGAATCTTCGGAATTCAACTATTACCAGGACGTCTACACCGGCACGGTAACGAGTCTCGATGAAGCGGCAGGTATCATACGGCATGAGCTTACCAGGGCAGTGCAGCGACATCTCGTCGCCGACGCCCCTATAGGGCTATTCCTCAGCGGAGGTATCGACAGCAGCCTTCTTACTTTGCTGGCCCAGCCTTTTAAGCCCAAAGACCTGCACACATTGTCCCTTGTCTTTGACGACGCAGGATTTTCCGAACACAGGTTCCAGGAACTGATCATCAGGAAGACCGGGGCGCAGCATCATTCTTTCAGTCTCTCCCGGGCTGATTTCGAGGAGTCCTTTGACGATATCATTATGGCGATGGACCAGCCAAGCACGGATGGGATCAACAGCTACTTTATCTGCAAGTACGCAGGAAAAGCAGGACTGAAGGCGGTGCTATCGGGCCTAGGCGCCGATGAGTTATTTGGTGGCTATCCTTCATTCAATTTGTCCGGGCGATACGGACTGTTACGCTCCATACCCGGCTTTATGTTTTCGATCGCCCAACTGGCTCCGAAAGATAATTACAGGAAATTCGGGTTCCTGGAACAAAAGGACCCTATCGGGGAGTATCTATTCTATCGCGGCTATTTCACTCCTGCAGAAACAGCAGGTTTGCTGGACATGGATCCCCGAGAAGTAAAACGGACTTTGTCCGGAGTCCGGCTGCCTGAATTTGTCAGCTCGCTGGAAAATGGTAACCGGGCATCCTACCTGGAGTCTAATTTATACATGCAGAGCCAGCTTCTGAAAGATACGGACAGCATGAGCATGTGGCACAGCATCGAGGTGAGGGTTCCCTTTCTTGACTATGATCTTATTAAGTCCGTTCACCGGATAAGCAATGACCTCAAGTTCAGTAACGAACAATCAAAGTTCCTGCTTATTGAGAGTTTTAAAGATATTCTGCCGAGGGAGATATGGGATCGAAAAAAGCAGGGCTTCGTACTTCCTTTTAGTAAATGGATGAAAGGCGGCGATCTCATTAAAGGAGATCTCACCGTCAAAAAGGACCGTGACCTCACTGACCGCTTTAACAAAGGAAACCTTGCCTGGTCGCGGTATTGGGCTTACCTGCTCTCCAAAATGCCCGTCCTCCGGGAGGGGATTTCTCCGCCGGCAAATGGACTTTCGGGTAGCAATGGCCACCAGGCGACGATCATTGGACAGCCTGGTGCCAAAGTACTCTTTCTCAATCTCACGACCTTTTCCAGGGCCGGAGGCATTGAAAAGTTCAATCGTTGCTTTCTGAAAGCGCTGCAGGAGATTGAACAGGAAGGCCTGATAGATTCACTCGCGTTTTCTTCCCATGACGAGGGCGCTGACGCGCAGTATTACCCCGCAGAGAAGTATAAGGGGTTCCGGGGAAACCGGTTCGAGTTCATCGTGGAAACGCTGAAAGTAGCCAGATCATACGACCAGGTCATTCTTGGCCATATCAATCTTGCACCTGTGGGTTACCTCATCAAGAAGTTCTTCCCAGAAAAGAAGCTGATAGTGGTAAGCCACGGTATTGAAGTGTGGCAGCCACTCTCCGGCCTCAAGAAGATGCTCCTTGATAAGGCGGACACGATACTCAGCGTCAGCAATTTTACGAAGCAAAAACTAATCGCGCTCCACGGGCTGCCTGCAAAGAAGATAAAAGTATTTCCGAATACGATCGATCCTTTTTTCCCTTCGCTGGCGCAAACAGGCGAGAAGCAGCAGCTCCGCCAAAAGCACCAGATCGGCATGAATGCGCCTGTGCTGTTTACACTCAGCAGGCTGTCGAGTACGGAGAAGTACAAAGGTTACGACCTGGTGGTGCAATGTCTGCCGGAACTCATCAGCCGTTTCCCGGACCTGACCTATATTATCGGCGGTAAATACGATGAAGAGGAAAAGGAGAACCTGGAACGTCTTATCCGGGAGTTGGACCTCGGTAGTCATGTGGTGCTCACAGGTTATCTTTCTGAAAGCGCCCTGATGGAATACTACCAGATTGCGGATGTGTTCATCATGCCCAGTAAGAAGGAGGGATTTGGTATTGTTTTTCTCGAAGCGATGATGTCGGGGTTACCGGTTATAGCAGGTAACATGGACGGGAGCGTGGACGCACTCAGAAACGGTGAGCTTGGCACCCTGGTGGATCCGACTGACCTTGCTTCGATCACGAAAGGAATACTTGACGCCCTCACCCGCCTTCCCGCGAGGACGGATGAAGATGCCATCATGATACAGCGTGAAATGCTGATGCATTTCGGTTTCGATGTTTATAAGAACAGGCTTCGCGAGATACTCACGGGTCTGCCGGTGCGCACTGTTGCGAAGGAAGAAAAGCAATTCGTTGGGAACTAAGCGTTACACGAGGAATTTTACGGAGGTGAGTCTGCCTCTGAAGCTGCAGGTAAGGAATTTTGCCAGGGAGCAGGCGCTCCGTATGCTATCTGCGCTTCATGGCAGGGCAGATGTGAGTGTCCCTCATGTGCAGTTCCTGTATTTTCATCATGTCTTTGAGGATGAGATCCCGCAACTCCGGAAGTTGCTTCAGCGGCTGAGCCATCAATACACCTTTTTAGGCTACAGCGAGGCGGTAGGGCGGATCAGTACCGGCGCTATCGACAAGCCGTACTTATGCTTCAGCTCAGATGACGGCTTTAAGAACAATCTGAATGCAATAGAAGTCTTCAAAGAATTCGGGGTCTCCTGCTGTTATTTTATCTGTCCAGGGTTCATTGGCGAATCAGACTATGACAGATCAGCGGAAATCTCCCGGTCAGTTTTCCATCTGCCACCGGTTGAGTTTCTAAACTGGGCAGATGTAGAGCGGCTCCAGGCATGCGGGCACGAGATCGGCAACCACAGTTTTGCTCATCACAGGCTTTCGACCCTGCCTGAGCATGAGTTGGAAGCTGACATCATGCGCGCGCACGAATCGCTTGAAAAGCACTGCGGTAAGATGAAGCATTTTGCCTACCCATACGGGGGCGCTCATGATCTTACTGATAAAGCGGTGGACCTGATCGTAAACCTGGACTATATTTCCTGCGCTACCGCCATTCGCGGCGCTTATGTCACCGCGGTCGATGGTCAGAGCTCAAGGGAACTGATCAAAAGAGACCCTGTGATCTTTTTCAAAAACGATCACGTTGCTTATTTCACTGGCCAAAACATAAAGGCGGCGGCTGCCGCGATTTAGGATGAAGCTCATTGTGCTCACTGGTTCTGATAAGGGAGCCATAGGCTATTTTGTCAGCAAGCTGCATGAGCTGAGCGGAGCGGAGATCAGTATGGTGGTCGTGAATGCGCACGAAGCGGCGAATCTGAAGAGATCAAGGGCGAGGCAGCTGAAGAAGCTAATGAAGATAGGCCTGCTCGGCGCCCTGAATGGCATCAGGATGCGGAAATGGTATGGTGAGCTGATGCACCAGTATCTGCCACAAACAGACCTGGCCGACTATTGCCGGCAGCACAGTATTCCCTTAGTCTATACACCATCCACCAACCACGACCTGACTGTCACACTTTTTAAAGAATCAGGCGCTGACGTAGGTATTAGTCTGGGCAATGACTATATAAGCAGCAAGGTCTTCTCCGTGCCTCCATTCGGCATGATCAATGTCCATGGCGAGATCTTACCGGACTACCAGAACGCACAGAGTGTTATATGGCAGATCTACAACGGCTCTGGCAAAACAGGTTATACCATTCATAAGGTCACTAAGAAGATTGACGGCGGCGAGATACTTTTCCAGGAGGGATTCGACATATGCTGGAGGGCTGACCTGGGAGACACTGTTTCCTGTACCTGCGCGGAGATCACAAAGCGATCGGCGGACGGGCTGGTAAAAGTGGTCAAGGATTTCGAAGATTATTACAAGAACGCTAAGCCGCAGGGAAAGGGTGGTCATTACACTACACCTACATTCAGGCAGTACCTGAGGATCAAAAAGAACTTCAAAGCGTTGCGATCGGCTGCAGCTGGCGGGACCTGACTGTTGACTGTTGGCTGTTGGCTGTTGGCTGTTGGCTGTTGGCTGTTGGCTGTTGGCTGTTGGCTCAAGAATAGCCGAACAAGATAGTTGATATTCATTATGCATACAATATAGAGGTAAGCCAACGACTAAGCCAGGAAAAGCCATAGCCATAGCCATAGCCATAGCTAACGTTAAGTGTCAACAACTAAAACAAGGTAAGCCATAACTATAGCCATCGCCATCGCCAAGGAAAGAAAGCCAACAGCTAAAGGCCAATAGCTAACAGCCAGTATGAATTACAATCCCCGCTTTGACGGACTCAGGTGTATCGCAATCGCTGCGGTGATGCTTTATCACTTTGTGCCATCGGTTGGTGAGCCGCTGTCCGCGGGTTTTTATGGGGTGAACTTGTTTTTTGTGCTGAGCGGCTTCCTGATCACCACGATTCTCTTAAGGCAGGAGGGGCCATTCAGTGCAAAAAAGTACTTCAATTTCCTGGGAAGAAGAGCGCTGCGGATATTTCCGATCTACTACCTGGCACTTGCAATTGTTTACTTCGCCAACACCCCGAATATACACGAGCGGATCATTTACCTGCTCACCTATACCTATAACATTGTCATGCCGGGTGTCAACTGGAAAAATGATTATACGGTGAACTTCTGGTCGTTGTCTGTTGAGGAGCAGTTTTACCTGTTTTTCCCCTTGATCGTTTTCGCCCTCAGCAGTCGTTTAAAGTGGCTGATCTTTGCGTGCTGCGGTTTTATAGTCCTTAGCTTTCTGCAAGTCCTTGCCAATATCTACGGTGTAGAAGGATCAGCTCACCAGGTTTTCGTTTTTAATTACGTGAGTCTGCTCACCAACATAGCGCCTTTGAGTCTTGGTGCGCTGGCCGCGATCCTGACATGGCTGAACAAAACACCAGGCTTCCTTTTTACTACGGACATGGAGTTTGCCGTTTTGACCCTGGCAGTATTTGCGCTGGTCTTCCTCTCCTTCAGGTACCAGTTTATTGTTGTGTCTTTTGTGAATACGATACTAGTCCTCAAGGCATGGAGCGGCAGGTTTTCTTTTCGCCTGCTTGACAGGATTGTGGTGAGCAAGTATGCAGGGTACATAGGAAGAATATCGTACGGAATATATGTCTACCACTATATGGTCAGGAGCTTTATGGATAATTATGTGATCGAACCGGCACTGGCAAACGCTGATCTGAGCCAATGGGGTAGCTTTGCCTGGTTAGGACATCATCCGGGTATTTTCAGGCTTATTTCCTGTTTTGCGATTACCCTCCTCGTCGCCCATTTTTCATTCAAATTTATAGAGCTACCCATATTAGGCT
>CAMPJV010000160.1 GCA_946886975.1 uncultured Taibaiella sp.
GGCTTGCATTACTCGGAGCGCTCAGCATTGGCGGCTACCAGGTTATGTCTACAAAGTTTGCCAACGGCAATGCCGAATCAGGACCAGCTACGGCTAACACCGCAGCCACTGCTCACCATACTAATGGCGCCGGACTTATTGCAGCAAATAAGCCAGCAGACAACAGCACGATAGCGAATAAGAATACTGAAGCAAATACTTCAGCCTCTCCAACGAATACTTCTGCTAAACCGACAAACACATCAGCAACCAATAAATCAACGAGCCAAAAGAAAGCAGTCGCAACCTCTGTAGCTTCTAATAACAAGAACAGCAACAGTAATAATAAACCAGGCGTGATCAACCAACCCGCCATCGCCTCTGCCAATAGTAATACTTCATCTTCAACCAAAGACGTTGTAAATAACAACCAGCCTGCGACAACAGCGAACAGTGCAGCACCGAATGCCACCACTGCAGCAAACAATCCTGAGCAGGCTACCGCTGATAACAAACCTGTAGTAGCAGCGTCAAACAGCACGTCTGTCGCCTCAGCAAATAATAAAGCTGCAAGCAATAGCAATAATACCAATACGAATACCGTTAATGCAAATAGTAAACCCTTCAACGCTCCTGCGTCAGGGTCAGCAGGCAACAAGTCCATTGCCAGCGATCCACAGCTCGACGCATTAGCTATCTTAAGCGCCGCAGTACCTGATAATACCAATACTGCAAAGATTAAGACGCCAGCCCCTCTAGAACCTGCATTGCCGAAGGATAGTTTCCGCAAGATGACTGTCGTTCAGCGTTCCGTAATTAACCCCGTCGCCAAGACGAGGACCTTAATTACAGACACGGTATCCGTAGAGCGTATCGCTATGGATAGGCAAATCTCTGATGCCACCGCTCAGCAGTCTCAGCAAGCACTTGCTAAGGCTAATGACCCGGCTGCCCCGGTAAATCCTTCTTCTTCCATCAGCCTCGCTGCCGCCAAGGCAGATGCAGTCGCAGGTGAAGGGTTTGTTCCCCTCTCCAACTTCAAGGTGAAGAGCAGGAAGACAAGTAAGTGGGATGCTCAGGGCTTCCGCGAAAAGATGCAGGATGTCAAGTTTAACCTTGCACAGATCCGCTTCTATCCCGGTGTCTCCGCAGGCTATTCCTACATGTCCACCAGGAACATCAGCGGCGTACAGTTTGGTCTGTTCGGCCTGGTGACTTTCGGCGAGCACTGGAATGCCATGACGGAGATCAAGTACTCTCACCGTTTCAACAGTGGCTCCGTGCTGGATGATAGCTATTCAGTGATCAAGCCTTCAGGCACTGGCTTCCTGCAAAGCAAGGTCGAGAACTTCTTCAAGTTCACCACCCTGCAAAGCATCGAAATGCCAATCGCCCTGAGGTATGCTGCCGGTCGTCTGAACCTTTTCGGTGGTATCAACATGAACTACAACTTTGCTGTGAATGCTGAGCAGATCACATTGAAGCCAAACGACAGCGCCTTCACTCCAACCGCCGCCCCGGCCTGGGGTAACACCAGGGCAACAGTAACTTACGACGATTTCCATCCGAGGTTCGGAATAGGCTACCTGCTTGGTGCCGGCTACGAACTCTCCCCCGCCATCCAGTTAGACCTGCGCGCAACAAAGAACGTATGGGATAACGCTACAGGAGCGGGAGCTGAGAAAGTATCCAGAGAACTATTCAGGGCACCAGCCTTCCAGGTATCCATCTTCTACCGCTTCAGCCAGAGAAACCAGATACCAAAAGCAAAATAAGGACCTTCCATTTACAGATAAGAAAAGCGCTCAAGGCTATGCCCGAAGCGCTTTTTCTTTGCCGGATGTATTAGCACGCATGGCCATCCCGAGTTACCACAGCCAATAGAAAGGCCAGGCGGACGCGAGGGATCCCACGTAATATGAGCGCTGTCACCAACCACTACTCATTACTAACATTCATTACTAACTACTCCCTACTAAATACTAATTACTCATTTCCCATCGCCGCCTGTTTCATCTCATAAGTAGTCTCCTTTCCCAGGTAAGCCTCTATCCTGTTCTCTATCAGGTAAATGACCGGGGTAAGAAGAAAGGCCATTACAAACTTGTACGAATAGTTCACCAGGCAAATAGCCACCACACGTTGGTAGGACCACCCCTGCCCTATCTTAAAGGCAATGAACAATACCACGAAACTATCCACCAGTTGAGAGATCACAGTTGATCCGGTAGCCCTCAGCCACACATGCTTCTCACCAGTAGCTTTCTTTATCTTATGAAACACCCAGGCGTCCAGGATCTGGCTAACAAGAAAGGCCATCAGGCTCCCGAAGATGATCCACATACCCTGACCGAATATCCCTGAGAATGCAAGCTGCATATCCGGTACACCCTCCGCTACCCTGCTGCCGGTCCAGAAGCCGGTATCGGGCGGAATTTCTATGGCTGCATAGAACATGATAAAAGCATAGCTGATAAGACCGATAGCAATGAACGATATCTGCCTCACTGCCTTAGGTCCGTAGTACTCATTCACTATATCCGTCATCACGAACTCCAGTGGCCACAGCAGCACACCGCAGGTCAGGGTAAATGTCAATCCCTCCTCACCCAGCAGAGTAAATGGATGCACAGCAAGCCCTAGTGTCTTCTCTAGCGAGAATAGCTTCCCACCAATGCACTCGGCAATAAGGGCATTAGCCACAAAAAAAGAAACCAGAAAAACAAATAGCTTAGTGGGCCTATGGCTTAATATCTTCCCGATCATAATAGCATTTATCCCGTAAATCTATTACAATAAGCATTTAGTATATAGTAGTTACTAATGCACGGTCTCGAGCGACGAACAACGAGCAAAGAGCAACGATCATCGAGGCGCACCTGACCTATGGTTCGGTACAGGCACGTTGGGGTTGTCCTGTCGCGCATGATACAGCATCATGTAAATAGGGTAGTTCCTTTCAGGATAAAGGTAAAGGCTGATGCATTACAGTCGGTATAGTAGAGGTGGAGGTCGCCTCGATAGTCTTTGGCAGCCCCTACCGGCCTGGGCGCATCCATCGCTTTAGCGGAAGATCGCTTCGTAGCCGCGTCTGTTTTCTTCGTCTTCGCCTTTTCCGGCTGTTTCTTCTGCGCCTCCCCTGCCAGAGGGAGCATTATCATAAGCACTATTGCTAATATGTGACGTAGTCTCATTCCCCCAATATTAGCTATATACCAGCAAATCTGTACCATAAGGGCAAGTTTCGTTATTTATATGAATTATGTCATAGAAATGTTATAAATATTCGAGTAAGGAAATTATCTTAGCCAAATAATTAATAAGAACCCAATATGAAGAAAGTTTTGAAGTGGTGCGGAGTCATCCTCAGCATTTTTGTGGTAATCGTATTAGGTGGCGTTGGCTACCTTAAGTTTATGCTACCCAATGTTGGCGAAGCACCGGAACTAAAGGTAGAAGCGACCCCTGAAAGATTAGCACGCGGAGCTTATCTGGCTAATTCGGTGACGGTATGTATGGATTGCCATTCTAAGCGTGACTGGTCGCAGTTCTCAGGTCCGATAGTGCCTGGAAGTGAAGGCGGCGGAGGTGAGAAGTTTGACAAGACGATGGGCTTTCCCGGCAACTTCTATTCAAGGAACCTGACCCCTCACAATCTTGGCAGCTGGACTGACGGAGAAATATTCAAAGCGATCACCACTGGGGTTAACAAAAACAATGAAGCCTTGTTCCCGGTTATGCCCTACCATAGTTATGGCGAACTGGACCCGGAGGATATTTACTCCATCATTGCGTATATAAGGTCTCTGCCATCGAACGATAACGAGGTTCAGAAACGAGAGGTTGACTTTCCGTTTAGCCTCATCCTGAATACGATCCCCAAGAAGGCAAATCCGGGCAAGCGCCCTGACCCATCCGACTCTGTGGCTTATGGCGGGTATCTCGTTAAGGCGGCAAGCTGCGTGGAATGCCACACTAAGTTTGAGAAAGGTCAGTTTGTAGCGGGAACAGAGTTTGGCGGAGGACGCGTATTTGAACTGCCAGGCGGTAACCTAACTACTGCTAACATCACTCCAGACGCCACTGGCCTTGGCTACTGGTCGAAGGAGAAGTTCATAAGTACATTTAAGCAATACCAGGATTCGTCTTATAAATCGCCAACGCTTGCGATGACGGATTACAACACTATAATGCCGTGGATGATGTACAGCACCATGACCGAGTCTGACCTGTCATCTATCTACCAGTACCTGAGAACGGTTAAGCCGATACAAAATGAAGTGATCAAGTGGACTGTTCGCGAGACGGTCGCTGCAAAGTAGTTTCTATTCTATCTCCATAAAATGAATGCCCTCAACTTTGAGGGCATTTCTGTTTACCGGGAGGGTGCATTTAGGGGCTGGAGCGTGTTGTGATTTGATTTGCGTGCCTTTATACCCTACCCTTATAGAGACCTTTCAGAGACCTTATAGAGACCATTTAGAGACCTTACTCCACTGTAACTCCATTCATTCTTCGCCGTCGGTGTGGTGTTACTGCTTTGCTTCTCAAGAGCGACTTGCTGATATATCTTTACTGTGAGTAAAGGCGGAGGGTGCTGAGTTGGATACCCAGTGTACATGCAATGCAAATCCAATCATGACCCGGTCGTGAAAGGGATGGACAACCTTAGGCCTGTTAAAATTCCGAAGGCCGCGGGGTAAGATCGGGGGGATTTTCTCCGTCTTTTATAATAGAGACAGTTTAGTGACAACATTTTGGGATGGATAATCATAAATTGTTGTCTATTGTTTAACCAGGTAAAGAACAGACAATGAAGCTTTCCAAATTATTATTGAGTGCTATTGTTGCCGGAGTGGCTGTCACGGCTACAACATCATCATGCAGCAAGAAGGATAAGGATGTAACTCCACAGGCTAATTCTGAGCAAAAAACTGATGTTGAGTATGTAGTAACTCCATACAGCTGCCCCGCCTGCGGAATGGGCTAAAGGAGTGGCTAATAAAAAAGCTCTGTTGCCCCGGATATTAACGGCCATCGCCTGCAACCTGGATACTGATATTGTTGCAGCAGCATTGCCCCTATTGCAGGAAGAAAAGATAGAGGCAATAGAATGGTCTTTTGACACGCTGTATAAGCACAGGGATATACCTTCCTGGTTCACTGATCTGCTGACGGCTTTCAGCGATGAGCAGCGTCTTATAGGCCACGGTGTTTTCTTCTCCCTGTTTTCAGGACGATGGTCGGCAGAGCAGGAACAGTGGCTGGACCATCTCAGGAAAGTATCTTCTCATTTTCACTTTGATCATATTACAGAGCACTTCGGGTTTATGACGGGTGGCGATTTTCACCACGGTGCTCCTTTGAATATTCCATATACCGCATCGACCCTTGCGATAGGTCGGGACAGGCTGGCAAGGATCTATGATGCCTGTCGTTGCCCTGTGGGACTGGAAAACCTTGCTTTTTCTTACACGTTGGAAGAAGTGAAGCGGCACGGGGAGTTCCTGAAAAAATTGATAGAGCCGATAAATGGCTTCATCATACTGGACCTGCACAACCTCTATTGCCAGCTCCATAATTTCTCCATTTCTTATGAAGCGCTTATTGATCTATATCCTTTGGACAGAGTTAGGGAAATACATATATCCGGCGGCAGTTGGGAAGCTACTGCAGCAGCCCCTTCCGATAAAGTAAGGAGGGATACGCATGATGAATCAGTTCCCGAAGAGGTCTTTAACTTGCTGGACCTTACAATAGATAAATGCCCCAACCTTAAATATGTTGTGCTGGAACAATTAGGAAACGGCCTGAGAACGACAGAAAGCAAGAAAGCATTTTATGACGATTTCCTACAAATGGAGGCCATCGTAAAGACCTGGAACAAAAGCAGAATGGCACAGGCCTACAATAACTTTCTTCCAATTGACCCTCCTGCACCAGGCGTAGCAATTGAGGACGAGCAACTGTACCATCAGCAACTTGCTCTATCCCATATCCTGGAAACCTCTGGCTCACCCGAAGCTGCTATTGCTGCCCTTTCGTCATCTTCACTGGCACATAGCGACTGGCATGTAGAAAACTGGGAGCCTTACATGATCGATACAGCAATGCGCATAGCGCAGAAGTGGAAGAAGTAGGGGTTCTGACTGGCGCTTTATGGATGCGATATCCTGTCCCGGTATCTAAGTATGGGAAGCTCAACGAAACGGTAAAGAAGCGTTGATCAGCCGAAGACGAGTACCCAATAGAGCAAGT
>CAMPJV010000161.1 GCA_946886975.1 uncultured Taibaiella sp.
TACATCAATAGGTGAATCCCACATGGTTGTATAAATAAAGAAAGAGGCCAAAAGCCTCTTCCAAAAGTATAAAAATATTCTGCTTAAAGAGTTTCAAGGTCTTGTATGTCAAGCATGCCTATGGGTTTGCCATTCTCAGTTATCAGCAGGTTGTCTACACTGGACTTCTTAAAGATCGCGTGGGCATCATTCAACAGGGCATTTCCGTCTATGCTGATTGGTGCCTTATACTCCATATCACCCATCTTCTTATCCAGTATATGCTCCCCTTCATTCTGCAGCAGCCTCCTGATGTCACCATCGGTAAATACTCCCTTTAATGACCCATCGTTCTCCACCACGGTCACAGCACCGAAGCCATATTCCGTCATCTTGATGATGGCGTCTTTCAGGTTCATATCTGACTTTACTATAGGATTAATGCCATTTGCTGCTTCCTTCACCCTCACTGTCATAAGGCGCGTATCCTGCAGGAACTGGTCAGTTCCCAAGGTGGTCATATTATTATCTGTCAGTGCCTTCAGCACCTTTAAAGGAACCGTAATAGTATGAACCCCTATATTGATAGCATTCCTTACATGTTCAGCATGGCGTACCGAGCTAAACATGATCTTGCTGTCGTAACCATAGTGGTTTACTGCATTCACACACTGTTCCACCAGTGCCAGAGCGTCATGCCCCTGGTCCTGCAGCCTGCCCACGAGCGGACAAACATAAGTTGCGCCTGCATGCATAGCCATGTACGCCTGCTGCAAAGTATACACCAGGTGCACGTTCACCAGGAAACCCTCTTTCCTCAGCAGGTTACACGCCCGAACCCCTTCGAGGGATACTGGTATCTTAAACACCGTCCTTTTAGGATCCAGACCAAGGTCCAGCTGGCGGCGGGCTTCCTTCACCACATCTTCAGCAGTATTTCCAAGTGCTTCTATCTGCAGCACCGGCACCAGCTTCGACAGCAAAAGAATAGTACCGTCTATATCGGTAATCCCTTCACGTTGCATGAAAGTAGGTGTAGTCGTAAGGCCGTTTAGAAAGCCCAGTTTGAAACCTTCTTCAATCTCTTTTAGATTGGCAGAATCGAGGTATAATTCCATTATTGATATTTATAAGCTGAAATTTGGCCGAAAAGGAAAAAGGCAAAGTAACTATCTTTTCTTATCAGTTGAAAGTGGGAGTTTAAATAACTTGAGGGAGCTGATAAACTTAAAGTCCTTTACATTATATGTGAACAGCCGAAGTTTAGTTACTATGGCAGTAGATGCAATTAGAGAATCCGCTAAAGCTAACTTATGACTTAGCGAATATTTTGATAAAAGCTCGATCCCCGTCAACGTAATATCATTGTTAATAAGGGCAATATTGTATCGATGCAGCTTTTTATTAATCTTGTTAAGGTTAGTCTTGTTTGTCGCCCCAGACATTAACTCCATTTTCGTTATTGCAGAAAGGACTACATTATCCAAACCAATCTCTTCTTCAAGAATCTTTTTTGTAGTTGCGTGCCTGGCCTTTCTTTCATCCCAATAGTCAATCATCACATCAGTATCACAGATGATCATCTCCGCTGCCATCTGCTCCTCAATTCTTTAGCGTCAATTTTCTTACCAGTGAATATCTTAAACAACGAAGTTGTATCTACAGAATTATCCGCGGGAATAATCGTTACTCCATTGACTTCAGACAATTCTTTTTCAGACTTTGCAGGATAGATAATAAAGTCCCATAACCTGGCAAATTCTTTCAAGGCTTGTAACGTCTTCGTGGATTTGTATCTTATTGTGATCTCAGGCATTTCGCTAAGCAAAAATAGATAGATTTTTCCTATTGAGATTCCCTGAACTACTGTATAGTCGTTTTTCTGTACCTAACCTCAATAGCATGAAGCTCAAGTATGGGTTTCATAAACTCCTCTAAGTCATAGATGCACAATTGACTTGCAGCATCACAAAGTGCCTTTTCTGGCTCTGGGTGGGTCTCAATAAATACTCCGTCTACACCACTAGCCACTCCTGCGCGACTGAGTACAGGTAAAAACTCTCTTGCCCCACCCTTTGCGTCAGCGCTTGGTATTCCATACTTCCTTATGGAATGCGTTATGTCGAATACGACCGGATACCCCAGCTGACCCATATGATAAAATGCTCTTGGGTCTACCACAAGGTCATTATAGCCCATAGTATAGCCACGCTCCGTCAGGATGATCTGGTCATTGCCTGAGTCAACCACCTTGCCAACTGGATGCTTCATGTTCTCCGGAGCAAGAAACTGGCCATGCTTTATGTTGATAACCTTGCCAGTCTTTGCCGCTGCAGTCAATAATCCTGATTGCATGCACAAGTAAGCCGGTATTTGCAGCACATCGCAAACTTCAGCTGCAGGTGCCGCCTGGTCTGGATAGTGTATGTCAGTCAGTACAGGAAAACCGAACTGCTCCTTCACCTTGGCAAGTATCTGAATGCCTTTCGCCAATCCCGGTCCATCATAGTATTTCAGGCTGCTGCGGTTGTCCTTATTAAAAGATGACTTATAGATTATAGAGATCTTCAGCCGCTCGCCTACTTCCTTCAACATTTCCGCCGTCTTCATCATGATAGATTCATCCTCTATCACACAGGGACCTGAGATCAGGAACAATTCATCCGCACCGCAGGATATATTACCGACAGCTATTTTCTTTTTACTCATAGTTACATGCGCCTGTACAGGTCTTTAATTGTGTCAATGGTTATTACGTCTTTCCAGTCAGGTCCGATAGCGTGGTTCCACATGTGCGGAAGGTTGTAGGCTACTTGCGCCATTGCTGTGATCTGTTCTTCGGTCCAGTTCTTACTCAGGCCTGTTGGAAGCTCTATATTGTGCGTCTTTATCATTTCCCTGAATTCTATCAGCCCCACTGGGTAATAGTCTTCCAGGTGCTGAAATGCTACACAATTAGCATAGCAGTGTTTTTCTCCCAGTATCTTCGACAGGCCGTAAGACAATGCATGACACACACCCACTTCAGAATAGGTAAGGCTCAATCCCCCCATCAGGGAAGCTACCATTAGCTTGTCATCGTTTTCAGGAGTATGACCAGCATTCTCACCCAGGTAAATATCCTGGCAAAGCTTTAACGCCTGTTCCGCGTAGGCATGACTAAAAGCATTGTTCAGCATCCCGTTTTCCGACTCGACACAGTGGATATACGTATCCATTCCAGTATAAAACCACTTATCAGTCGGGACGGAGGCTATAAGCTCCGGATCGAGGATCACCTGGTTGAATACTGTCCAGTCACATTTCAGGCCTAGTTTCTTCTCAGGCCCCGTGAGGACAGCAGTCATCGAGACCTCCGCTCCGGTACCTGATATTGTTGGGACACCAAGATGATAAATGCCAGGCTTCTTTATGAGGTTGAGCCCTTGATACAGTGTGGACGAACCCTCGTTGGTAAACATCAGAGATGATGCCTTAGCTATATCCATTATGCTGCCCCCTCCGATTCCCACAATTCCTGAAGGCAATCCGTTAGTAGCGAGAATTTCATCCCGCAAACTGTCTATCAGTTCTGTAGTTGGCTCATAAGGGTCGACATCTATAAATCTTACGACATCTCCCGCCTTAACAGGTATTCTTCCTTCTAGTTCCTTTCCTTTGAAATAATTGTCTACAATAAACAGGAAAAACCTGTCGTTCTGTTGCCTCACAGGCTTCAGGATAGCATCCATAGAAGCAAAACTCCCGCGGCCGTAGACTACTTTCTCTATATTCTTGAAGTTCTTATGCATTTGCTGTTGCTAAAGCCTTTTTAACGCAAGCTGATATATTATCCGCCAGCTGCTTTACCTGCTCTTCTGTCCAGGTGCAGCGAATTCCAAAAGAGATGAGGCGACCAATCACTTCCTGGGTTTTGGGTAGTTCAAGAGCAGCATAATCCTGCGGAGCACCAAGGACCTCTATTGGCAGCCTCGATGCCGTCCTCATTTCCTTTATGTGATCCCACTGATTGATGAAGTGGTACATATTGAGAAACCAGTAGTCAAAACCAGCGACTCCAGCCTTATTAAACTCGTCTACGGTACGGTTCGCAGCCTCTGTATCCGGCATCAATATATTTAAGAAGGTGGCAGAATCACCCTCAGGGTCTGCTATACGCGCAAAACCAATGCCCTCGGTCTTTGAAAGGATCTCCGTCAGCATTTGCTTATACTTCCTGTTTATCTCTTTTATTTTTGGCACCTTCCGGGTCTGCGCTACTCCCACTGCTGCATTAAGTTCCCCGATCCGGTAGTTAAAGCCAAGCACAGGGTGCTGCTCCATTCCTCTCTTCACTCCAATGTGATTATGGCCGTGATCAGAATAGCAATCAGCAAGTTTATAAGTGGCCTCATCATTGGTCACAAACACTCCGCCTTCGCCTGCCGTGGCTATCTTGAAGAAGTCAAACGAATAACTTCCCGCCTTGCCAAACAATCCTGTGTAGGTCCCTTTGTACGATGATGCAAAGGCCTGTCCCGCATCCTCTACCAGTATAAGATGATTCCTATTGATCACGTCCATTATTGGGTCCATATCTGCCATTCCCCCGCACATATGAACAAGACAAACACCTTTGGTCTTCGGTGTAATTGCTTTCTGAATCCCATCAGCGCTTAAACAAAGAGTTTCGTCTAACTCGGCAAACACAGGCAAAGCACCGACAAACAGCACGGCCTCTATCGTAGCAATGAAGGTGAACGGAGGTACGATTACCTCATCTCCTGCCCCAATACCTGCCGCCGCCAGGGCTGCCGCTACTGCGGTAGACCCGCTGGACATTGCATGTGCGTATTTCGCACCTATTATCTTCTTAACCTCTTCTTCGAACTCCTTCGCTTTCCAATGTCCATTTCTTTGAGTATCATGACCATATCGGAATAAGATTCCCGTTTCCATGACATCACTTACTTCTTTTCTCTCCTCTGCACCAAAAAGTTCCGTTCCGGGCATATTGATAATTTTTAGAGTGCAAAACTAAGTCATTATACTATAGGCTGCAATCAAGAAGAACACCCTCCAGTCCAAATGGACGCAAACGGTATCTATGGTAAAGTCTTAGAGAAATCTTTCTGAGTTGATCCTGTCCATTATCCTTCCAGTCGCTCCTATGTTCTTTTTCACATATAAACGAATAGCAAATTGGAGTGCAGAAAGTCTTGACGGCTCAGCAAGGAGTTCTTCAAGCACTTTCCTGCATTCTGAAGCATTGCTGATGGGAAAGGCGAACTGATGATCTACAAGAAGGTTTGCCTCAATGAACTTTCTATACACTGGACCAAAGATCACGGGCAAGCCAAATACTGCCGGCTCGAGGGTGTTGTGAATCCCACCTTTCTGAAACCCTCCTCCTATATACGCCACCGAGCCATAATGATAACAGCTGGCCAGCATGCCTATATTATCAATAACTAATATTCGCCGTGAAGCCGCGCTATTTTGATCTAACTGAGAATACCGTACCGCATCTTTAGGAAACAGGGCCAATATCTGTTGTATGTGAGCCTCATCCACTTCATGTGGCGCAATCACCACCTTCCAGTCTGAGGGTAAGACGTCCATGCATTGCATGAGCAGATGCTCATCGTCCGGCCAGGTACTTCCTGCAATGAGCAGTTTTGTGCTACCCATAAACTGTTCTATCAGCGGGAACATTTTTGCGGCTTTTGCTATTTCAACCACCCTGTCGTAACGCGTATCACCTGCCACTATTACTTGATTAGTGATCCCAGTGCCTGCGAGCAACCTCTGGGAGGCGTCATCCACCACGAACAAATAATCGAAGAAGGTGAGCATCCGCCGAAATAGCCCCCCATACCATTTAAAGAAATGCTGATCCTTTCTGAATGATGCGGCGATAAGTATGGTGGGAATGCTGCTCTTATCCAGGCACTTAAGATAGTAGTACCAAAACTCGTACTTGACAAAAACTGCAAGGGCAGGATTAACAAGGCGAATGAACTTTGAAGACGCACGGAATCCATCCATCGGAAGATAAAAGACGTAGTCTGCCAATTCATAGTCCTTCCTCACTTCGTAACCCGACGGGGAAAAGAAGGTTATAACGATCTTGTACTTTGGATACTGCTTTTTGAGCTCTTCTAAAAGTGGTCTGCCTTGTTCAAATTCGCCCAGCGAGGAACAGTGCATCCAGATCCTCTCCTCGTGATGTGGTAAGGTGGACTT
>CAMPJV010000162.1 GCA_946886975.1 uncultured Taibaiella sp.
TTCCTACACCCTTGTCACACAAAACGACAGACGTGGCACAGGCCACGCCATCTGGCTCACGCGGGATGCTGTAAAGGAGGACGAAGTAATGATAGTTCTTGGTGATACCGTGTGCGACTACAACGTCACGGAAATAATGAAGAGCAAAGTGTCTCAGATAGGTGTCAGAAAAGTAGACGACCCACGGAGTTTCGGGGTGGCTGAAATGGATGAACACGATAAAGTGCTGAAGGTCGTCGAGAAGCCACTCATCCCTAAGTCAAATATGGCAATGGTAGGCGTCTACTATATCAAAGAGACAAAGGCCATGTACGACGCCCTGGACGCGCACCTTTCTAACCGGACTGATAATGATGGCGAGTACCATCTAACCAACGGACTCCAGGCAATGATGGAGAAGGGTATTCAGTTCCAGGCTTTCCGCGTAAACAATTGGTTCGACTGCGGCAAGAAGGAAACCCTCCTCTCCACCAATGCCATACTTCTCAAGCAGATCAGCGAAGACGCCGGTAAGGAACTATCAAATGCCTTTAATAACACAGTGATCATTCCTCCCGTAAGCATTGCCGAAGGCTGCCAGATCAATAACTCTATTATTGGCCCCAATGTCACTATTGGCGAGCATACTACCATAGATTCTTCAATCATTAAAGACTCCATCATTGGTTCCTTTGCCGAATTGAAGGAGGTAGTTCTTCACTCTTCCATCATTGGCAACGACGCCTTTGTCCGCGGCCTTAGTCAGAGCCTTAACATTGGAGATAATACGGAGATAGATCTTGGCTAATCATACACTCATTCGCTGTCGCAGGCTTATTTATTAAATCACACTCATGCTATTTGAAGGAAACTTCTCTTCAGACAAGACTTCATTTGATAACCGCATTACCAGGCTCTTCGGAATAAGCTATCCCCTCGTGCAGGCGGGAATGATCTGGGCCTCCGGCTGGCGGCTTGCCTCCGCAGTAAGTAATGCAGGTGGCCTCGGTATCATAGGCGCCGGCAGCATGTATCCTGAAATATTAAGAGAACATATTCAGAAGTGCAAAAAGGCTACAAACAAGCCTTTCGGAGTTAACCTCCCGCTCCTTTATCCCGATATCGACAAGCACGTCGCAGTCATCCTCGAAGAAGAAGTACCTATAGTGTTCACCTCCGCCGGCAATCCAAAGACCTGGACAAGCACCTTCAAGGATGAGGGAATGAAGGTTGTCCATGTCGTATCGAGCGCCAAATTTGCAAGGAAAAGCGAAGATGCCGGGGTAGACGCAGTTGTTGCAGAGGGTTTCGAAGCTGGCGGTCACAATGGCCGGGAAGAGACAACCACATTATGTCTGATTCCCCTCGTAAGAGAGGCAATATCTATTCCCCTCATCGCAGCAGGTGGCATAGCTACCGGACGCGCCATGTACGCCATGATGGCCCTTGGTGCGGAAGCTGTCCAGATGGGTAGCCGCTTTGTCTGCAGCCCGGAGGCCTCCAGTCATATGGCTTTCAAAGAGGCAGTGGTAACCGCCAACGAGGGTGATACCATACTCACGATGAAGAAGCTCACGCCTGTTCGTCTGATAAAAAATCAGTTCTATAAGCAAGTCCAGGAGGCCGAAGACAAGTGTTCTTCCGTTGATGAACTGACCGACCTCCTTGGTCGTGCCCGTGCTAAAAAGGGCATGTTCGAGGGCGACCTCAACGAAGGCGAACTGGAAATAGGGCAGATCAGCGCATTTATAAAGGATATTAAACCTGCTTCTGATATAGTCGCTGAGGTTTGGGATGAGTTCCGCCATGCTGCCTCCAGCCCTTTTCGGTATTGATACACTTGAGATAAATAGCTACCATGAGGTCGCTGGGTAGAATTATCCCAGGCTTATCCTAGACTTATCCTAGGCTTATCGTAGGCTTTCCCTAGACTTTACTACGGATCTTCCCCGGAGCTTCACCGCTCTAGGCATTAGGCTCCTCACCCGTTTCTCCATGCTTCCACTACCAATGCACTGATCCTCCGCCACTTCAGCTCGCCCAATGGAGGCTAAGGCTACTCTTTTTCATTACTTTTGCGTTACTTTATATTCTATTATATATTATGGACGAGAGTCATGAACAGTTGGCCTACCCTGTAGGCCGTTATGAACCTCCGGATAAATACCCCCCGGAAATGCAGACGGAGTGGATCGCCTCGATCGAAGCGCTCCCCAGATGGATGGACCTCTGTATAGAAAATCTCGACGCTGAACAATTAGATACGCCTTATCGCCCCGGCGGATGGACCATCAACCAGGTCATCCATCACGTGGCCGATAGTCACATGAACGCCTACATCCGCCTGAAGCTTGCCCTCACTGAGGATAGTCCCGTCATCAAGCCCTACGACGAGAAGCTCTGGGCCGAACTGCCAGACGTCGAAACTGTTCCGGTTAATGTCTCCATTACCTTACTCCATGCACTCCACAGGCGCTGGGTGCAAATCCTGAGAAACATGAGCCCCGAGGATTGGGAGCGCACCTATTTTCATCCCGAACACGAGAAATATGTCCCTTTGTGGGAAATGACGGACCTGTATGCCTGGCACGGTCGTCACCATATGGAGCAGATCAGGGGACTCAGAAACCGGATGAACTGGTAAATGACAGACGGCAATAAATGACATTTGATTGGTGAAGAAAGCGCTACTGCAGCCGTTAATCAGGTTGTTCTTTCAGGTACTCTTGCTGCTCGTCTGCTACTTTATCAGCCGCAGCATCTTTACCTTGATCAACCTCGAAAAGTTCGACGGCCTTACAATCCCGGAGTTCTTCCGTCTGTCTTTCTTTGCTCTGCGCTACGATCTCTCCGCCATAGTCTCCATCAATGGACTCTACTTCACACTCCTCCTGTTGCCCTTGCCAATATGGAGGTTTCCCGTGTGGGATAAGTTCCTCCAGTGGCTTTTCGTCGTCACCAATGCCATCGCCTTCGCTTTCGAAATAAGTGACTGGGCATATTTCCCCTTCATACTCAAGAGGTCCACCATAGACGTGCTGGATATGATCAGCCGAAAGGGCGACTTTCTTTCATTGCTGCCTCATTTCCTCGTCACCTATTGGTACGCCCCTCTCGGATTCGCCCTGCTGGTTTTCGGCTTCTACAAGCTCAATAAATGGATCTGTAGAAAGACGCCTTTATCCGCTCACCCTGGTACCAGATTGACCTGGGGCATTGGGATCGGGAAAGCCGTATTGCTCATCCTCGTTTTGGGCGTTTCAGTAGTCATAATGAGAGGTGGCCTGCAGCTAGTCCCTATCGGCAATGGCAATGCACTCCAGGTAGCAGACAACAAGTTTGTTCCCATAGTCCTGAATACGCCTTTTAGCATGATGCACAGCTACTCCGGCCAGATGGAGGAGCTCACACTATTCCCGCCATCAGAGTTAAAGAAGTATTTCAATCCCATAAAAGACTATTCAGGTAAGCCCTTTCAGCAGAAGAACGTGGTATTCATCATCCTCGAGGGTTTTTCTAAAGAGTACACAGGCCTCGGTGGCCGCACCAGCTACACTCCTTTCCTCGACAGTCTCATGGGCCATTCGTTCGTATGCGCAAATGCTTACGCAAACGCCCTCCAGTCTGCTAAAGGAATTCCTGCCATCCTTTCCGGCGTCCCTTCGCTTATGGATGAGCCCATCACCACTTCAGCATACGGCACCAACAAGCTCACTTCTCTGCCAGCCCTGCTCCGTGACAAAGGCTACCAGACATCCTTCTACCATGGAGGCACCAATGGCACGATGGGCTTCGACATCTATGCCGCTAACGCAGGCTTCCAGCGCTACTACGGCCGCACTGAATACAACGACGAAAGCGATTACGACGGCAGCTGGGGCATCTGGGACGAGGCCTTTCTTCAATACTTCTCCAGGGGTTTGAATGAAACAAAGCAGCCCTTCATGTCGGCCGTTTTCACCCTCACCTCCCACGATCCGTTCGAGGTTCCCCAGAAGTATAAGAACATCCTCCCAAAAGGGAAGTTGGAAGTGGAGCAGACCATCGCCTATACAGACCTCTCGTTGAGAAAGTTCTTCCAGACCGCTTCCACTCAGCCCTGGTTCAATAACACTCTTTTCGTCCTCATGGCAGACCACTGCTCCCCCAGGACGGACGATAAGTACTATTCCTCCTTCAATATGGGCATGTTTGCCATCCCCATAATATTCTATGCCCCTGGCGACTTTACTTTGAAAGGACATTCAAGGGAGCTTGCCCAGCAAATAGATATCCTGCCCTCAGTGCTGGATTACCTGGGCTATAGTGAGAAGTTCTTTGGCTTTGGCAATAGCATCTTTAGAGAGGCAAACCCGCGCTACGTTGTTTATGAGCATTCCGGCAACAACTACTGGTTCATGAACGACCACCTGCTGGTAGCGAACAACGTCACCCCAAAGGCTCTGTACGATTTTAAAGCCGACAGTCTCTGCAGGAACAATATTCTGAAGTCCGGAAGGGTAGGTGCTGCAAAAGATGTGATCCCATATTTCCAGGCCTTTATGCAGCTATATAGATACTCAGTGATACATAATAAGCTGACGATTTCTAATGATGGAGCAACAATTGAATAGTTTACTCAATCCGCCATATCTTTAGTGCACAAAATTCCGGTTTATGAATCAGGGCCTCTTACATCTACACAATTTTATGCGTTGGGTCGTGCTGATTATGGCACTGCTCACATTGGTCCGCAGCTTCAGCGGAATGAATAGCCGGACTGCATTTGGCCCCGGCATGCGTAAGACAGCCCTTTTCCTGATGATCAGTGTAGATGTGCAGTTGCTGATAGGCCTCGCGTTATATTTTATGAATGGCTGGTTGCAGCGTTTGTCCGCTGGCGCAGAGGTAATGAAGGATCCTGTGCAAAGGTTCTTCACTGTGGAACACACCCTTGGTATGCTCATTGGTCTCATATTGATCCACGTAGGCTACAGCGCCAGCAAAAAGGACGTTCCTGATGCCACTAAGTTTAAAAGACTGTTTTGGTACACACTCATCGCTTTGGTCGTAATACTGATAAGTATTCCCTGGCCTTTCCGTGAGCTTTTAGGCCGTCCCTGGTTCCCCGGCATGCCTGTTAGTTCATGATCAGGACTGTCCTTCAGCCTTTCTATACCCTCTTTGTCCTGCTCACTTTCCTGGTGAGCCTCTTTCTTGCGTTTCCTCTGTTCTTCATAGTTGGGATAAAGGACTCTGCCCAGGCCAGAAAGATCATCTGGACTATTGTTCATTATTGGGCAAAATATTGGCTGTTGCTCATAGGGATGCCCATGACCGTAAGAGGCGGCTTCCCCAAAGATCAGAAGTTCGTCATCGTAGCCAATCACATATCCTATCTCGACACCATCAATATCTACGCAGCCATACCTGAGTACTTCCGCACACTTGCTAAGAAGGAGATGGTAAAGATTCCCATATTCGGCTTCGTATATAAGCAGCTTGCGATTCTGGTGGACAGGAGCAGCAATGATAGCCGCGCTAAAAGCATGCGCCTCATGTGGCGGCAGCTCAGAACCGAGTGCCACATATCCATCTTCCCCGAGGGCGGCTTCAACGAAACAGGTGAGCCCATGACATCCTTCTATGATGGAGCATTCCGGCTTGCCATTAATGCCCAGGTCCCCCTTCTCCCGCTCCTCTTTCCGGACACAGTTCATAGGTGGCATTTCAGCGGTTGGTGGAGGCTCTGGCCAGGCAAGAACCGCGCCATCTTCCTGGATCCTATTTCCGTACAAGGGCTCACACTAAAAGATCTCCCTGCATTAAAGGAGCAAGTCCGCACCCTCATGGCCGCAAAGCTTTTAGAACTCAGCACAGGTCTTTCCAGCCATCCTGCCCGGCATTCCAGCGATCAATCCGGCCGAACAAGCTGAGTGGACGCCACATTACCACATTCCCTTACCTTTGCGCAAATTTCAGAAGGGCAATGGCTTTACAAGTAGGTATTGTAGGACTTCCTAACGTGGGCAAGTCAACACTTTTTAATGCGGTAAGCAATAGCGCAAAGGCACAGGCGTCCAATTATCGCTTTTGCACCATCGAGCCGAATGTCGGTCAGGTAGATGTACCCGACGAAAGATTGGCCACGCTGGCCGAGCTGGTTCAGCCAAACAGGACAGTTCCTACCACCATAGAATTCGTAGATATAGCAGGTCTCGTAAAG
>CAMPJV010000163.1 GCA_946886975.1 uncultured Taibaiella sp.
GGCTTCCGGCCTTTCAGTGCTTTCCCGGGTTACAATAATAGGCTTTCCAAGGCTTGGCGCTTCCTCCTGGACCCCTCCCGAGTCAGTGACTATGAGTTTGCAATTTGCCATCATATAGACGAACTCGACATAGTTGAGCGGCTCCAGTAGCTGTACATTTTCAATGTCGCCAAGTAGTTCAGAAACCGGAACCTTTATATTAGGATTCAAGTGGACAGGGTAGACGAAACTTAAAGAAGGATATTTTATCGCAAGTTCTTTGATAGCCCTACAAATGCTGATGATACCTTTGCCGTGGTTTTCTCGCCTGTGTCCCGTTATGAGAATAAAGGGTTTCTCAGGTAGGACGCTTCCATTTACAAGTTCGGGAGAGGCTTTCAGCTTGTCGAGGGTGAAGAATAATGTATCGATTACCGTATTGCCAGTTGTGATGATGTGTGTTTCCGGGTAGCCCTCGTTCGCAAGATTAATCGCAGCAGATCTTGTAGGCGCAAAATGAAAATTGCTGATCGTTGATATGGTGAGGCGATTGAATTCCTCAGGAAATGGAGAATAGATATCATTCGTCCGAAGTCCCGCTTCTACGTGGGCGACTTTTATTTTATGGTAAAATGCTACCTGGGCCGCGCAAAGGGCTGTCGTCGTGTCACCTTGAACGAATACTATATCCGGCTTCTTCTCCAGGTAGTATGCATCCAATGCACTAATGGCTTTGCTGGTAAGTCCGGAGAGGGTCTGGTTGGCTTCCATCAGCTCCAGGTTATAGTCTATAGAGAGCTGAAAAAAATCCAGCAACTGGAGAACCATTTCCTTGTGCTGGCCAGTGAAGCAGACATCAATTTCACAGTCAGTCCTCGCTTTAAACGATTTAATGACCGGGAAAAGCTTGATCAGCTCAGGCCTGGTTCCAAAGATTATAGAGATCCTTACTCTGGTAGCTAACATGCCTGGGAAGAAAGAGGTTTGTAAACGAAAAAGTCAGCGTTACTCCCGCTCTCATCCATGTAGTTCGTTGGTTTGTACTTGTTCCTGACAGTGTCTGTAAGCTGCCAGTTAGGGAAACGGTGAGCTACATCCTTCGTAAACTTTCTGTAAAGTTCGTGAGAAGTCTGCTGTGGAATGTCAATATCAGCAGCATAAATAATTACTAACTTCTCGCCGGCGGAAAACAAATTGTCCAGGTACTCATCGTAGACCTTCTGCTCCACAAGGTGATACAAAACATCCAGAGACATCGCAGCGTCACGCTTGAAGTCTGCCGCTGCGAATGAGGCGGGATCATACAGAACAAAGCGCTTTGATGAATCTCCCGCAAAGGCCTCGGTACATTTGGCGATTATTGTTGGAGAAACATCAACTCCAGTATAATTGCTGCAATTGAACATCCTAAGCTGATTACCATCCCCACAGCCAAACTCTACCATAGAGTTTATCCCGTACTGGGCGATCAGTCCATTAATGACCTCTGCTTTAAATTCAGCAAGATGATTGTACGATCCTGAACCGGAGTTTCCGCCACCACGATAATGGTTCTCCCAGTAATCAGCCGATTTAAAGGCTGTGTTCTTCCCCAGTAGTTTCCGGATTAGTTGACGTAACATGTTGATCAGATTGTTTTAAAGGATAAGTTGGTGAAAAGTCTGAGATATCAGTAAATATTGCCGTCGAGTTTTTTACGCACTTCCTATTATAATGAATAGCCTCCCGGAAAGCAAGAGCTGCACTCTTCCATCTAAGGTGGGTAAGAAAATATTTGAGCTCTACCCGTCTTGCGGCAAACAATTTCCTGGCAATAAAGGCATAACAATCCGCTCCGAGATCCGAGAAGTCGTGGGTCAGGGCTTGAAAAATATTACAGCTATCCTGATAGCCTTTATAGCTTCCGAGCTTCGACGAAGCTTGTCCCGGAGTTTCCCTTATCCACGTCATGCTTCCGGGTATCACCAGGACGGGGTGTCTGGCTGCAATTTTGAACCTGGTGTATTCATCCCCTTGTATAAACTCCAGCGGTAGCCCTATCGACTTCAATACAGACGATTTAAAAAAATTACTCCCAAAGCTGGAAGTAAGTAAGTTGGGGCCATTGAAATAATTAAGCACTATGTCTTTTGGCTTCATCAGCAGCGGGAAAATAGCGTTATTGATCTCCGCTTTCTGGACGACCATCGCTGCCTCGGGATACTGCAACGCATACCGGAGGTATATTTCAAGCCCGTGCGGATAGATAATATCATCGCCATCGATAAAAATGACATACGCACCTTCTGAGAGCTCGAGCGCCTGGTTCCTGTTCCTGTACTCGCCAAGATTAGATGCATTTCTGATTGCCCTGATGCGTGGATCATCATATTGTGCGATGATCTCCCAGGTACCATCAGATGAACAATCGTCGGCTATTATGTATTCAAACTGACTGTGGCTTTGCGCCAATACACTTTCAATAGTATCTCTTACGAAGGCCGAAGAGTTATATGTTACACTGATGATCGATACAAGAGGTCTCTCATTAAGCATATGTGTATTCCCCCCTGTAGAATGCGGCAATGTTTTTCCTGTATACATCCTTGCTATAATGCCGTGCACAAAGCTCGAACTGCGTACGCTGACACTCCTCAAAATGAATTTGGTCCTGTAACCGGGACATGTCGCTGACCAGGTGAGCCGACAATTCCTCGTAGGATCCATAAACTGTTTCCAGATGCCCGAAATCGGCTGTAAAGAATTGTTCATTATATACAGCGAAACTGATTGCCCCGCTGAACACAGGTTCAATGAAATACCCATCCAGCCCCTCCCCGAAAGTCAGGCTCCATTTTGCGTCCGATATAATGCTCTTATACTCCTCATAAGTCAGGTCCTTGATGATCTTAACCTGTAAGCCACCTATTGAGGAAAGCTCTTTGAGTATTGCATCTTTTGCAGAATGGCCATCGGGAGACACTACTATTAAGTCCTTTTTTTTCTTCCATGGCCTGAACTGGTATTGCTCCGGGCTGATCCATACCGAGAACTTATGAAGCGGTACGCCATATTTCTCTCTGTATTCCTTTGTGCAGTACCGTTGGTGAGCCGTCGTGATCGTTACTGCTGATCCGATTAGCTTCAGTCGCTCTATAACTGAGCGCTCAGGCATTAGCCGGATGTTTTGGTTCATTATATTGAGGTGTACCGATGTACAGGACTCCAGCCATTTCCTGTCACTGTCTCGTAAGTTGTGCAAAAAGTATTCCGCCATGAACTCAGGCACGTGAATCAGCACCTCGCGTGTGGATTTAAAATACTTATGCAACTGATCAAACCGGTAGACCAACCTGTTGTTCTCAAATTTTGTGTGACGCACCAGCAAGCTCTGGTCATTTAACGTGCACATTATGGTCTGAGCCCCATGGATGCCCTCTAACGCTGCTGTTTCCTCGCAGAGGGAAACAATGGACATCGTCCCTCCCGATATACTGTCGGTCCCCGTAGCGGGATCACTCCCGGGAACTACAAACACGATCAGCTTTTCTGCTTCCGCAAGGTAATGTGACCGAAGGTTTTCATCCTGTTCCCTTCTAATGGCAAACTCCCTTGCGAAACGCTTTCGCTCATTGCTGTACTTTAGCAGGCGGTAAGCTTTCTTTATGCCGGGGGCCGCTATTTTGCTTACCAGGTGTTTCATTTCTTCGATATACTTCTTGCGGGAACGCCTATCACTGTTTCTCCCGCCGCTACGTCCCTTGTCACTACCGCCCCAGCACCAATCACCGCGTGGTCGCCTATCCTCACATTACGCATTACTACAGCGTTGGTACCTACAGAAACGCCCGCTCCGATAGTTGCGCCGCCTAGTATCCTGCACCCCGGAGACAACTCACTGTAATCCCCTATCAAAGTGTCATGGTGCACACTTGCATGAACATGCACCAGCACACCAGCGCCTATATGTGTATTCGCTGTGATTACAGCACCTTGCATGATGTTTAATCCTTCGCCTAGGTGCACCATATGTTGCCCGATAAACGCATCTACCGAAATTACAGAGGAAAGGGTCCCTCCTGCGTCACGGAGTCTTGATGCGAGTACTTTGCGTGCCTTAGGATTGCCCACACCTATGCAGAATACCGGTGACGTCTGAAAATACGCTGATGCCTCAGCGGGTGAATGTAATACCCGGTAGTTAGCCGGTGTATTCCTTGCAGAGTCTCCTGCGACATCATCATAAAAGACGATCGGCTCGCCATAGCCATTGGCTTGCAGCACACTCAACAGTTCCAAAGCATGTCCGCTTGCTCCTGCTATCAGCATATCAGAACCTTAAAACCTCAGAAATTATGGAACAGATCCTTTTTACAGATTCCTCAGCGAGGTCGTGGTATAATGGGAGGCAGAGAACCCTCCTCGAGATATCCTCAGAAACCGGCATCTCGGTCTTCGGGATGTATGGTAGCATATTGAGTGATGGGTAGAAATACCTCCTCGGATAGATATAGGCCGCATTCAGATTGTCCTTTACTGTGAGCAACTGCCGCTCGCTTTCGAAGACCACGGGATAATAGCCGTAATTATACCCTGTTGATTCGCCGGCAACAGGTCTTTGTAATGAACTGCCCAATCCGGCCAGCAATTGATCATAAAGCTCTGATAATTCCTTCCTCCGGCTGATAATCGCGCTCATGTGCGGAAACACACACAAACCCATGGCAGCATGAAACTCTGAGTTCTTTCCGTTGATACCCATCCCCCAGAACTCCTCCTGTCCCTTATGACCGAAATTGCGCATGTAGGCTATTTTGTGGGCGATCATATCGTCATTGGTAACCATTCCTCCCCCTTCCACGGTATGGAATAATTTGGTCGCATGAAAGCTTAGCGTGGCTATATCGCCGTAATTCAGCACAGACGTCTCCCCGAACTTTACGCCAAAAGCGTGCGCCGCATCATAGATCACCTTCAGCCCGTGCTTTTCCGCTATAGCTTTTATCGCTTCCACATGACAGGGTATACCGTAGACATGGGTTGCAAGGATCGCGGTTGTATTCGGCGTAATGGCTGCTTCTATCTTCGATGGGTCAAGAGTGAAGTTTTGCGGATCAATATCAGCGAACACAGGAGTGCATTCCTCCCACATCACCGAAGACGTGGTGGCCACATAGGAAAATGGTGTAGTGATCACCTCGCCTTTTACCCCTAGGGCCTTTATAGCTATCTGAAGTGCAACAGTTCCGTTATTGATGAAGAAGAAGTGCTTTACCCCAAGGTAATCCTTTATCTTTTCTTCCAGTTCATTCACAAGGGGACCGTGGTTCGTAAGATGCCCTCTTTCCCAGATACCCTTCAGGTATTCCGTATACTCCTCTAACGGGGGCAGAAAAGACTTTGTTACATTGATCATAATATAAGATTAGAATTCAAGACCGTCCCGTTGAAAAGAGCCCACTGCTCCTCTATACCACTCGCATCCAGCAACAACCTTATTCCACTTATTGTAGGCCAGCCTTGCTTCCTCACTTTCGGGAATAAAATGCTCCCTGAAAAAGGTTGGCTTAAAATCGGGAGCTGGATTATCTGTGAGCAAGTGTAGCAAACGGCCTGCCACCACTTTTGCATCATTATACTTCTCTACGTATGCACGTCCCTGTCCGGACAACTTTTTGCGTAAGGTAACATCAAGAATGATCTCCTTCAATTTCTGGTACACAGTGTCGGGGTTCACGTCAATCAAGGGGCAATCATCCGGCGTCCTTTCATCATAGCCGGCATCATATCCCATTTTGGTCAGCACAACTTTGCCCAGCGCCATTCCCTCATGAGCTAGCTTGCCTCCACACGGGCAAAACACCTGGTTCAATATTATATCAGCGTCTGCGTACTTCCTGATTGCCTCATCATTCGGAATTCCCTGCACCAGTTCAAACTCAAAATTGATACCCTCGTTTCGCAACTGGTCAATTGCTTTAAGAAAGTGCTCCGTACCCTTAAAATGTGGACTGGACGGAGCGTGAATAATTTTAGGGACCTCACGCTGCTCACTCGAATAAGGAAACATTGAAAGGTCGAGTGCGCAGTAAAAAAGGTGGTACGGCCGCAAAGCCATCTGGGCCTGGTTAGGGATAGAAACTATAACATCCGCATACTTCTCGGCGTTGCGTAAATGGGTAAGATG
>CAMPJV010000164.1 GCA_946886975.1 uncultured Taibaiella sp.
TAGAAGAAATGAAAGGATTCTTTGCAGGCGACGGGACACCACGCTTCAACCCTTTCTTCATACCCAAACTAATATTGGATATTGCCTCGGGGCATATTTCGATGAAATATGGTTTCCGTGGTCCCAACTTCTCTACCGTAAGTGCCTGCGCTTCCAGTACGAACTCTCTTATAGACGCCTTTAATTATATCAGGCTTGGAAAGGCCGATGCTATAATAAGCGGCGGCTCTGAGGCGGTAGTGACTGAAGCTGGTATCGGTGGATTTAATGCAATGAAGGCTCTCTCTGAGCGAAACGATGATCCTAAGAGTGCAAGCAGACCCTTCGATAAAGACAGGGATGGTTTCGTACTTGGGGAAGGTGCTGCATCGATAGTGCTGGAAGAATATGAACACGCCAAGAAAAGGGGCGCTCCTATTTATGCTGAAATGGTAGGCGGCGGTATGAGTGCTGACGCGTATCATCTTACGGCTCCTCATCCGGAAGGCCTCGGCGTTATTAATGTGATGCTTAATGCCCTGGATGATGCAGGAATGAAGCCAGCGGATATAGATTACATAAATGTGCATGGCACGTCTACTCCACTGGGTGATGTGGCTGAACTGATAGCTATACAGAAGGTATTTGGTGAGCACGCCTACAATCTTAATATCAGCTCTACTAAGTCTATGACCGGACACCTTTTAGGTGGCGCCGGAGCAATAGAAGCAGTGGCTGCAATTAAGTCGGTGATGCACGATCTGATCCCTCCAACGATCAACCACTTTACTGACGATCCGGATATTGATCCCCGATTCAACCTGACATTTGACAAGGCACAGCCGAGAACAGTCCGGGCGGCGCTGAGCAATACTTTTGGTTTCGGAGGGCATAATGCTTCTGTGATCTTCAAAAAATACGAGGCATAAATTGAGGCGGTTCACCTCACGGCTCCTTCACCTTTTTTCCCCAAACAAGCAGCTATTACTGCAACTGGAGCACCTGTTAGGGTACCGCCCAATCCATTTGCCCTATTATCAACTGGCGCTGATGCACCGCTCCAAGATAGAAGAGCTGGCGCAGAATAATGAGCGACTGGAATTCTTAGGTGATGCCATGCTGGGCTCTATAGTAGCTGAGTATTTATTTAAGAAGTACCCTAACCAGCCGGAAGGTTTTCTTACAGAGCTCCGCTCACGGATCGTGCGAAGAGAGACTCTGAATAATGTTGCGCTTCGCATGGGCCTCAATAAGCTGGTGCAGTATAACCAGAATGACAGGGGGCTGAGCCGCAGCCATATATTCGGCAATGCATTGGAGGCTCTTATTGGTGCTGTGTACCTGGACAAAGGATTCAGCAGGACGCGGACGTTCATTCTCAACCAGATCATTAAGCCGTACATTGATCTCCAGCATATGGAGAGCACTGATACCAACTACAAGAACCAACTGCTGAGCTGGGCACAGAAAATAGGGCATACGTTAAGCTTCGATACGTTAGAGGAGCGAACGGAAGGATCCAGGAAAATATTCAGTGTCGGTATCACTCTTAACGGCAAAGTGGTAGCAGTGGGTAATGGATATAATAAGAAGGAAGCAGGACAGGTGGCAGCGCAGAAGGCACTAGAGGTGCTGAAGATAACTTAGTGACACTTGAAGTGTTCAAACGGCTCATGGCAGCTAGTACACTTGTATAAGGCTTTACAGGATGTAGGACCAAACTGGCTGGTGAGGACAGTGTCTTCAGAACCGCATCTTGGACATGGCGCCTTCTCCTCTTCAAAAAGAAATAAAGGGTCTACCGACTTTCGAACAGGCGGTGCTATTCCATACTCTTTTAACTTCCTTTTTCCATCTTCCGACATCCAGTCGCTGGTCCAGGCGGGACTTAACTGATTTTCGATGGTGACTTGCTTTATGCCTCTGCTCAGTAAGGCCATTCTGATATTAAGCGCAATGACATCCATGGCCGGGCAGCCGGAATAGGTCGGGGTGATGGTTATAGTCGCTCCTGTTTCTCCCTGGGAGTTTTTGGTAAGAGTTACATCACGGACTATGCCGAGGTCCTCAATAGTGAGCACCGGAACTTCGGGATCTGTCACTGTGGACAGCCATCCATAAACCTGTTCCTTAGTTACGATAGCAGACATACAGCAAAGGTCCGGAAGGCGACAGAATAAAAACGCCTGCAGTGGTGCCGGCATTTGTTAATTATTACCACTGCATGCCGGGATATGCCCGCTGCATGAACTGGAGTTCCGTAAGGATATAGCCAAGATGCTCTGTATGATTGCCCTGCTTTCCACCTTCCTGCATCCAGCTATTCGTTGGAAGGGTAATAGTGGCTTCGGCTAGTACTTTTGCGACATGCCCCTGCCAGAGGGTCTTTATCTTCGTAAGGTCTACACCGACACCTGACATTAAAATTGCATTATCTGCCTCGCTTTCCGTCATAAGCTCCCCTGAGAACATCCACCTGTCATTTAAGGCGTCCTGGATACGGCTATGGCTTTCGTCAGTCCCATCCCCAAGCCTTATGATCCATTCACTGCTCCAGCGGACATGATAGGTTACTTCTTTCAGTGACTTTTCCGCAATTGCGGCTAATGAAACATCCTTGCTATTCTGAAGGTCAGTAAAGAAATAGTAGTTGAAAACATCCAGTAAGAACGATCTGGCTACTGTATAAGCCCAGTCCTTGTTGGGTTGTTCTACAAGAAGTACGTTCCGGAAATCCCATCCATCCCGCAGGTAGGCCAGGTCATCTTCGGTAAGCGATTCACCCTTTGATATCTTCTGCTGTAATGCTATGGAAGTAAAGAAGGTTAACTTCTCCTCTGTAGACAGCCTATTGAACTGTTCAGCAGCATATTGATAAAGGCTTCGTGCTTGTCCGAGATGATCGAGCGCTATGTTTGTTAAGGCGATGTCTTGTTCAAGTATTGGGCCGTGACCGCACCATTCGCTTTGGCGATGACCATTGACAAGCGCATTGTCGGCTATCTGAAGTGTATAAAGAATAGAATCCCTGTACTGCGGGGAACCCGTTAAAAGATTACTGTCTGTTAGTTGCTGATTCATAAGGTCCTTAACAAAGAAGACGAATTACATGTGGGTTAATTCATCCGGCAAATTATAGAACGTTGGGTGACGGTATATCTTGTCGTTAGCCGGCTCGTAGAGAATCTCAGCATCTGCAGGATCAGACGCGTGGATATACTTGCTCTCCACTACCCATATGCTGATACCTTCCATTCTGCGGGTGTATACATCGCGTGCATTCTCTATCGCCATCTGTGCGTCAGCCGCATGAAGACTACCAGCATGCTTATGATCGAGGCCGGCCTTACTCCTGATGAATACCTCCCATAGCGGCCATTCAGAGGCGTGAACTTTATTATTGTTGTCTTTTCCGCCTGCAGCTTCCTTGTCGCCGAAGTCGCCGTAAAGGTGCTTTAAAAACATTGTCATTTATGCTCTTTTAGTAGAATGAATATTTCCGACAGCACTAAGCTGCTACTGATTCCTTCTTCGCTGCTCTTTCCTTGCGCTTTTTGGAATAAGCCAAAGCAGCTTCACGTACCCATGCCCCTTCGTCCCAGGCCTTTCTACGGGTCTCGAGCCTTTCCTTGTTACATGGGCCATTACCCTTCACAACATTCCAGAACTCGTCCCAGTTGATCTTGCCGAAATCGTAATGACCTGTTTCCTCGTTCCACTTCAGATCGGGATCTGGTACCGTCAGCCCGATAAGCTTTGCCTGCTCTACCGTTACATCTATGAACTTCTGGCGGAGCTCGTCGTTTGTAAATCTTTTAATGCGCCACCTCATGCTAAGAGCAGTATTAGGACTGTTATCATCGGGAGGTCCGAACATCATGATAGATGGCCACCACCAGCGGTTAAGTGCATCCTGTGCCATCTTCTTCTGAACGTCCGTTCCATTCGCCAGGGTCATCATTATCTCGAACCCCTGTCGCTGATGAAAGCTCTCTTCTTTGCATACCCTGACCATTGCCCGGGCATAAGGCCCATAGGAAGTGCGGCACAATGGCACCTGGTTCATAATTGCCGCTCCGTCAACAAGCCAGCCTATCGCACCCATATCGGCCCAGGTAGTAGTTGGATAATTAAATATCGATGAGTACTTAGCCTTTCCTGAATGGAGCTGGTCAATCATTTCGTCCCGGCTGATGCCAAGCGTTTCGGCGGCACTATAAAGGTAAAGTCCATGTCCTCCCTCATCCTGCACCTTTGCGAGCAGCACTGCTTTGCGTCGGAGGCTCGGAGCCCTGGTTATCCAGTTGCCCTCAGGAAGCATACCTACGATCTCACTATGAGCATGCTGAGATATCTGGCGGATCAATGTCTTACGATACTCCTCCGGCATCCAGTCACGAGGCTCAATGCTTACTTCACCATCTACCTTCTTATAGAAATGCTCCTCAAATGATTGCACAGTCATTGAAACAAGAGTGTTTAAGCCTACAAAGATAACATTTTCAGCCCTTGCATGTGGATGATTTGTATCATGTTTAACAGGCCATGACGGCATCCTGATGCTCCTGTGAAAACAGAGAGGCCCCAGCCAAGAGCGCGTTTTGCCGTCAAGCAATAAAGACTGCTTTCGCAGCCCTTATTGTGCAAATATGAATCTTAATGTCATCCCTGCTCTTGTAGTCGTGATCGGATAGGAGCTCGACACATAGGGAATGCTTTGCCTGCGGTCGTAGAAGAATCGTAGTGTCAGCTTATCGCTTACTATGTAGTCTATAGACGGGGAGATCGTTACTACTTTCTGGCCTCTCGTAGTAATATCAACATTCTGTCCCAGGTAATTATTCGATGTCTTATCATCCCGAAGGCTGATATCCATTTTCATGTTCAGATCGTTCTTTAGCGTTCTTACACCCAATATTGCGAACGGCAATCTAAGACCGCGAATACGATAACCCAGGCCGAAAGCATAGTCGGTGCTCTTGGTTTCACTCACCTGGTAGTCTATAAGGCTGAGGCTCACCGTTCTTGACTTCCGGTACTCAAACCTGGCAGTCAGGTTATTTTTAAACGAGGCATCAAAACCTATCAGTGGATTCAACTGCTCTGTGATCGTAATATTTGGCACCTGGAAATAAGGTATATAGTTGCCCGAGTTGGAGTCAATAAATGACGGGAAGCCCACTCCAAACAGATCCTGATAGTATTGAGAGGTCACGAAGCTGTTCATGCCCATGGTACCCGTATAGGCATGGTTGATCACCAGATTGTTCATTCTTTGGCTTATGAAAGGAATTTTCGTGAGCCCATTATAAGTTACCCTCCAGTTTGGTAATGGGAAGTAAGCCTTAAACGGATTGCTCTTAATGTTATTGGCATCTCTGTAATCTACCAGCGGAATAGACTCCGCACTGCGGCCGCTATATGCCGCAATAAAAGCGGGCACCAGTACATCCTGCGAGAACTCTGTATATCCCTTCTGATATTCAGGGTCGTTAGGATCAGGAGTGCCCCTGGAGTAAGGGTTGCCTGCACCAAGCCTTCGGGAAATTACGGTTCTGTTATCCAGGAATTGCTGGAACGTGCCTATGCCTGGACCTGACTCCTTAAACATTGTTTTCAGCCCGATGTGGGTGATATTAAATGTTCCTGTTTCATAAGGATTCAGGTGTTCATACACCCTCGTACCAGTATCTTTAAATAACTCGCTGTGCGTTTTACCAAATGTTCTGTTCCAGTTCACGTCCACTCTGAAATCAGGTATTGGTTCGACGGTAGTCTGTATTGTCAGATTCTGGGTGTACTGCTGCTGGAACTGGGAATTGAACAATGAATCCCTGCTGAGCTTTCCGTCTGCAGCCTTGGACTCCAGCCAGCTTCTGCCTGGCTGATAGCCAAATACAAAGGTTGTTCCCGGCTGTCCATTATAATTATTGATCCCTATGTACCTGGTACTATCCAGGTAACCTGGTAACACGGTTCCGGATTGCTCAGAATAACTTACTGTCGTCCTTTTAATCATTGTCAGAAGTCGACCGGCGATCCTCTCTCCATCAGAGACCTGTGCCGGCATATTTCTACGTGCGTTCCTTCTGGCCTTTCTTTCTTTCTTCCTTTTCTCCTTTTCTGCTTTCTTCTTTGCTTCGTCCTGGTCCT